>RFKS01000239.1 GCA_003694205.1 Alphaproteobacteria bacterium
ATGCCGCTCGGCGAAGACGCCGCTTGACCTCGGGGCGCCGTCTCGCCTCTCCTTGCAGCCTCTGGCGGTGAGGGGAGGGCGACGATGCGCACGCTTCTGACATTTGTCCTGATAGTCATCGGGCTCGGTTCAGCCCATGCCGGCCCGGCGGACGACCTCCATCGACTCTTTGCCGAGGAGTGGCAGTGGCGGATGGCCAGCGATCCGCTTGCCGCGACCATGCGCGGTATCCACGATCATGACGACCGCCTGCCCGATGTCTCGCCCGCGGCACAGGCGGTGCGGCTCAAGGCGCTCGAGGCCTATCGCGCGCGTCTCGAAGCGATCCCGCGCGCGGTGCTCGATGAGGCGGATCGCCTCAACGCCGACCTCTTCGCCTTCGATCTCGACGGGCGCATCGCCGAGGCCCGTTTCCGCACCTGGCGCATTCCGTTTCTTTCGGATTCGGGCTTTCACACCGAGCCCGTATTCGTGATCGAGGCGATGCGCTTTCGCGATGCCGCCGACTATGACGTCTATCTCAAGCGGCTTGCGGCGCTGCCCCGCTATCTCGAACAGAACATGGCCAATATGCGCCTTGGCATGCGCGAGGGCTTCACCATGCCGCGGGTGATCCTCGACGGTGTCGCGCCAGGCTTTGCCGCGCTCGCCGGCGCGGAACCGGAAGAAAGCCCCTTTTTCAAGCCGTTCCGCAACATGCCCGAGACCATTCCGGAAGCGGAACGATCGCGGATTCTTGGTGAGGCGCGGCGGCTTCTGGCCAAAAAGGTGCTGCCCGCCTATGCGCGGCTCCACCGCTTCTTCACCGATGACTACATGCCGGCCGCGCGAACGAGTATCGGCGCGCGCGATCTGCCTGACGGCGCGGCCTTTTACCGCATGCGCATCCGTCGCTTCACGACGCTCGATCTGTCAGCAGAGGAAATCCATAAGATCGGCCTTGCCGAGGTCGAGCGTATTCGCACCGAGATGCAGGCGGTGATGGAAAAGGCCGGCTTCAAGGGGAAGCTCGCCGATTTCATTGCCTTCCTGCGTCGCGATCCCCGCTTCTATGCAAAGACTCCGCAAGAACTGCTGCGCCGCGCGGCCTGGATCGCCAAGACCATCGACGGCAAGCTCCCGGCCTATTTCGGCCGCCTCCCGCGCATGCCTTACGGCGTGCGCGCGGTGCCGCCGGAGATCGCCCCGAATTACACCACCGGGCGCTACTGGCCGGCGATCCCCGGCGTGCGCGGCGGTCTTTACATGGTCAACACCTATGCGCTCGACAAGCGCCCGCTCTATGCGCTGCCGGCACTCACGCTCCATGAGGCGGTGCCGGGGCATCATCTGCAGGTGGCGCTCGCCAACGAGATCGAGGGCGTGCCGGAATTCCGGAAAGCGCTCTATGTGGTTGCCTTCGGCGAGGGCTGGGGGCTCTACAGCGAACGGCTCGGCGAGGAGATGGGAATCTACGAGACGCCCTATGAGGAATTCGGCCGGCTGAGCTATGAGATGTGGCGCGCGGTGCGCCTCGTCGTCGATACCGGCATCCATGCGATGGGTTGGACGCGTGACGAGGCGATCGCGTTTCTGAGAGACAATACGGCGCTCAGCGAGCACAATGTCGCGACCGAGATCGACCGCTATATTTCCTGGCCTGGTCAGGCGCTCGGCTACAAGATCGGCGAGATCAGGATCCGCGAGTTGCGCGCCAAGGCCGAAGCGGCGCTCGGAGACCGCTTCGACATCCGCGCCTTCCATGACGCCGTGCTCGAAAACGGCTCGCTGCCGCTGCCCATCCTCGAACGCCGGATCGATGCCTATATTGCTCGCGCCGCAGGTCGCGAAGCCCCCTGATCAGGCGCGTTCGCGGGCCTTTTCCGGCGCGTCCTCGAGCGGCTGTTCGAGGCGCGACAGCATCTCGCGCGGCACCACCTGCCACATGCGCGCGAGCGTCTCGTCCCATTGCTCGAGAAGCCGTGCCGCATGCGGGCTGCCGGTTTCCGCGACATGGGTCTCGATGAGGCGCCGCAGCACACCCTGCCAATGCGCGGCGCGGACGCGCACCGCAACCACGCTGTCACTGTTGAGATGGGTCTCGAAGTCGCCCGCCGCATCGAGGACGAAAGCCATGCCGCCGGTCATTCCGGCAGCGAAATTGTCCCCCACCGGCCCGAGGATTACCGCTGTTCCGCCGGTCATGTACTCGCAGCCATTGGCGCCGCAGCCCTCGACCACCACATCGGCGCCGGAATTGCGCACCGCGAAGCGCTCGCCCGCCTGTCCGGCGGCAAAGAGCGCACCTGCGGTGGCACCATAGAGAACGGTGTTGCCGATGATCGTGTTCTCCGCCGTGCGCGCCATCAGCGGCGAGCGGGCCGGCGGGCGGACGACGATCGTGCCGCCGGAAAGCCCCTTGCCGACATAGTCATTGGCATCGCCATAGACGACGAGCTTGAGCCCGCGTACGGCGAAAGCACCAAGCGACTGGCCGGCCGATCCCTTGAGCTGCACGGTGACGTGCCCGGCCGGCAGTCCGTCGGGCCCGAAGCGGCGCACGAGATGGGCCGAGAAACGCGTGCCCACGGCCCGGTGCACATTGCGCACCGCATAGGAAAGCTGCATCTTCTCGCCGCGGGCGAAGACCGGCTTCGCGTCCTCGAGCATGCGCGCATCAAGGCTGTCGGGGACCTCGTTGCGGCCGCGCACCGTCGCGATGCGCGCTTCGTCCTCGGCATCCACCTGCACCAGGATCGGGTTGAGATCGAGGTCGTCGAGGCGGGCATCGCCGCGGCTGACCTGCTTCAGCAGGTCGGTGCGGCCGACGATCTCGTCGAGCGTGCGCGCGCCGAGCGCGGCCAGGATCTCGCGCACCTCCTCGGCGATGAAGGTCATGAGATTGATGACCTTCTCGGGGCTGCCGGCGAATTTGGCGCGCAGCCGCTCGTCCTGCGTACAGATGCCGACGGGGCAGGTGTTCGAGTGGCACTGCCGGACCATTAGGCAGCCCATGGCGACGAGGGCGGCGGTACCGATGCCGAACTCCTCGGCTCCGAGCAGTGCCGCGATGACGACATCGCGACCGGTCCGGATGCCGCCGTCGACGCGCAGGCGCACGCGGTGGCGCAGGCGATTGAGGGTGAGCACCTGATTGACCTCGGCAAGGCCGATCTCCCACGGCGTGCCCGCATATTTGATCGAGCTCAGGGGGCTCGCGCCGGTGCCGCCGGAGTGGCCCGAGACCAGAATCACGTCGGCGTGTGCCTTGGCGACGCCGGCGGCAATGGTGCCGATGCCGGCGGCGGAGACGAGCTTGACGCAGACCCGCGCCTCGGGGTTGATCTGCTTCAGGTCATAGATGAGCTGCGCCAGATCCTCGATCGAATAGATGTCGTGATGCGGTGGCGGCGAGATGAGGGTGACGCCGGGTGTCGCGTGGCGCAGGCGCGCAATGAGCTCCGTCACCTTGTGGCCCGGAAGCTGCCCGCCCTCGCCGGGTTTCGCCCCTTGCGCGATCTTGATCTCGATCTCCTCGCAGGCATTGAGATACTCGGCGGTGACGCCGAAGCGCCCCGAGGCGATCTGCTTGATCGGCGAATTGGCATTGTCGCCATTGTCGTAGGGCGTGAAGCGCCGCGGATCCTCACCGCCCTCACCGGAGACCGACTTGGCGCCGATGCGGTTCATGGCGATGGCCAGCGTCTCATGTGCCTCCGGCGACAGCGCGCCGAGGCTCATGCCCGGCGTGACGAAGCGCTTTCTGAGCGCGGTCACCGATTCCACTTCCTCGATGTTGACGGGAGCCTCGCGCGGCGCGAAATCGAGCAGATCGCGCAGATTGATCGGCGGCAGCTTGGCCAGCGCGTCGACATAGCGGCGATAGTGGGCGCTGGCACCGCTCTCGACCGCCGTCTGAAGCATGTGGATGAGGCGCCCCTCGAGTGCATGCTGCTCGCCATCGCGGGCGCGGTAGCGATAGAATCCGCCCACCGGCAGCAGCGTCACCTCGCCTTCATAGGCGCGGGCATGGATGTCGCGCACCATCTTCTCGATGCCGTTGAGGCCGATGCCGGAGATCTTGGACGGGATATTGGGGAAGAATTCCGCGACCAGCCCGCGCGAGAGGCCGAGCGCCTCGAAATTGCCGCCGCCGCGATAGCTCGAGATGACGCTGATTCCCATCTTCGACATGATCTTCAGGATCCCGCCCTCGATGGCGCTCTTCCAGCGGGCGAGGCATTCGTCGAGGGACAGGTCGCCGAAGAGCCCGCGCGCCTGGCGCTCGCGGATCGCCTCTTGCGCGAGATAACCGTTGACCGTGGTCGCGCCGACGCCGATGAGGACCGCGAAGCTGTGGGTGTCGAGGCAATCCGCGGCGCGCACATTGAGGCTCGCGAAGGTCCGGAGTCCCTTGTCCAGAAGATGGGTATGGACGCCGCCGGTGGCCAGAATCATGGGCACCGGCACACGGTCCGGCCCCACCCGCTCGTCGCTGAGGAAGATATGACCGAGCCCCGAACGCACCGCGTCCTCGGCCTCGCTGCGGATGCGATCGAGCGCCGCGCGCAGGGCGCCGGGTTCCTCCCGGGCATCGAAGGTGCAGTCGATGACCGCCGCCTCGTCGCCCCAGTAGCCGAGCAGGGCCTGATACTCCTTCGAGGTCAGGACCGGGCTTTCGAGAATGAGCACATTGTCCTGTGGATTGTCCTCGTCGAGCACATTGCCAAAATTGCCGAACCGCGTCTTGAGCGACATCACCCGCGCCTCGCGCAGGGGGTCGATCGGCGGATTGGTGACCTGGCTGAAATTCTGCCGGAAGAAATGCGCGAGCGGCCGGTAGCGCGAGGAGAGGACGGCGAGCGGCGTGTCGTCGCCCATCGAGCCGATCGCCTCCCGGGCGTCCTCCACCTGCGGGCGCAGCACGAGTTCCATATCCTCGTGGCTCAGTCCGGCAAGAAGCTGGCGCCGGCGCAGCTCCTCACCGTCGAACAGGGCGGGCTCGGTGGCGCGCGCGTCGGCCACCTCCTCATAGCTCATGAAATGCCGCACCCAGCGCTCGAAGGGGCGTGAGGCGGCAAGGCGGTCCTTGATCTCGCGATCGTGGAAGAAGCGGCCCTCCTCAAGGTCGACCGCAATCATGCGGCCCGGCCCGAGGCGGCCCTTTTCGGCGATCCGGTCCTCCTCCACCGCAACCATCCCGGCTTCCGATCCGACGACCAGGAGCCCGTCATGGGTGAGCGTGTAGCGCAGCGGCCTGAGCCCGTTGCGATCCATGCCCGCCATGACATAGCGGCCGTCGAAGGCGACCACCGCGGCCGGCCCGTCCCAGGGCTCCATCACCGAATTGGAATAGGCATACATCGCCCGGTGTGCCTCCGACATGGTCGCCGCCTTCGACCAGGTCTCGGGAATGAGCAGGGTTTTTGCCATCGGCGCCGAGCGGCCGGCGCGCACGAGCAGCTCGAACACCGCATCGAGCGCCGCCGAATCGGAGGCGCCGAGCGGCACCACCGGCTTGATGTCCTCATGGCGGTCGCCGAAGGCGAGCGAGGCCATGCGGATTTCGTGGCTGCGCATCCAGTTGAGATTGCCCCTGAGCGTGTTGATCTCGCCATTGTGCGCGATCATGCGGAAGGGCTGCGCCAGCCACCATTGCGGAAAGGTGTTGGTCGAGTAGCGCTGGTGATAAAGCGCAAAGGCGGAGACGAAGCGCGGGTCGCGGAGATCGGGATAGAAGACCGAGAGCTGCTCGGCGAGAAACAGGCCCTTGTAGATCACCGAGCGGGCCGAGAGCGAGCAGATGTAGAAGTCCGCGATGCGGGCCTCCGCCACCTTGCGCTCGATGCGGCGGCGAATGACATAGAGCGCACGCTCGAAAGCGACGTCATCGAGCCCGGCCGGCTGTGCGATCATCACCTGCTCGATCTCGGGCCGTGTCGCCTGGGCCTTGCTGCCGATCACCGAGACATCGACCGGCACCTGTCGCCAGCCATAGATGGCATAGCCGGCGGCGAGGATCTCGGTCTCGACGATGGTGCGGCAGCGCTCCTGGGCGGCAAGGTCGGTGCGCGGCAGAAACACCTGGCCGACCGCGATCCGTGTGTCGCCGGGAACCTGGCCCATTCGCGTGACATGCTCGCGGAAGAGATCCTGCGGAATCTCGAGATGTATGCCGGCACCGTCGCCGGTCTTGCCGTCGGCGTCGACCGCGCCGCGATGCCAGACCGCCTGCAGGGCCGCGATGCCGGCCTCGACGACCCGTCGCGAGGACTT
Organism: Alphaproteobacteria bacterium; assembly: GCA_003694205.1. Classification (GTDB taxonomy): domain Bacteria; phylum Pseudomonadota; class Alphaproteobacteria; order Sphingomonadales; family Rhodothalassiaceae; genus J134. The sequence continues at coordinate 6,256 of RFKS01000239.1, forward strand.
GCCATCAATGGCCGCGACGAGGCCGACCCCACAGGCCTCGTGCTCCTCGCGGGGATCATAGAGCCCCTGGGCCGGCGGCAATCCGCATCCGTTCCGGTTGTCGGTCATTCTGTCCCTCTCCTCAGCCGGCCGTCGCGAATTCGGCAGCAGCGCTGCGATCCGTCGCGGCGCCGTGCCCCTGTGCGAGATAGCGATGGATGGCGGTCGCCGCCTCTTGCGCCTCGCGGATTGCCCAGACCACGAGTGAGGCGCCGCGCACGATGTCGCCGGCGGCAAAGACGCCGTCGATCGAGGTCATCATCGTCCGCGGGTCGACGATAAGGGTTCCCCATCGCGTCGTCGCAAGGTCCCTCGCGCCGAATGCTGCGGGGATGTCCTCTGGATCGAAACCGAGTGCGAGAATGACGAGGTCGGCCTTGAGGCTGCGGCTTGTCCCCGGCACCGGCTCGGGTTGCCGGCGGCCGCTGGCATCCGGGGCGCCGAGGCGCATGGCATGCACCCG
>RFKS01000027.1 GCA_003694205.1 Alphaproteobacteria bacterium
CGGATAGGGCGCGTGGATCATTTCAGTTACCGGAACGGGCTCCTTCACGCCGAGGAGGTGCCGCTCGACCTGATCGCCGCCCAAGCCGGCACACCCGCCTATGTCTATTCGACGGCGACGCTCGAGCGGCACTATCGGGTCTTCGATGCGGCACTGGGGGGCATGCCGCATCTCATCTGCTTCGCGGTGAAGGCGAACGCCAATCTGTCCGTCCTCGCCACCCTGGCTCGGCTCGGCGCCGGCGCCGATGTGGTCAGCGGCGGCGAGCTCGAGCGCGCACTCCGGGCCGGGATTCCGCCCGAGCGCATTGTCTATTCCGGCGTCGGCAAGACGGCTGACGAGATGGCGCGGGCGCTTTCTGCCGGCATTCACCAGTTCAATGTCGAGTCCGAGCCGGAACTGGTCGCGCTTGCCGCGATCGCCGACGCGCAGGGTCGGCGGGCACCGGTGGCACTGCGCATCAACCCCGATATCGATGCCCGCACCCATGCCAAGATCTCCACCGGGCGGGCGGAAACCAAGTTCGGCATTCCCTGGGAGCGGGCCCGCGACGCCTATCGCCTTGCGGCCTCTCTGCCGGCCATAGAGGTGGTCGGGATCGACGTGCATATCGGCTCGCAGCTCACCGATCTCGAACCCTTCCGGGCGGCCTTCTCACGGGTCGCGGCGCTTGTGGCCGAACTGCGTGCGGATGGTCACGGGATCACTCGCCTCGACCTCGGTGGTGGGCTCGGCATTCCCTATCTCGCAGAGCAGCCGGTGCCGCCTGCGCCCGACGCCTATGGTGCCGTGGTGCGCGAGGTGGCGGCGCCGCTTGGCTGCGAGATCATCACCGAGCCGGGCCGCCTCATCGCCGGCAATGCCGGTGTGCTTCTGGCCCGCGTCCTCTACCTCAAGGAGGGTGCGGGCGGTCGGCGCTATCTGGTCATCGATGCCGGCATGAACGATCTCCTGCGCCCGGCGATCTATGACGCGCGCCACCGCATCGAGCCGGTCCGGAAAACGGCAGCGGATGCGCCCGCCATGACGGTCGATGTGGTCGGACCGGTGTGCGAAAGCAGCGACGTCTTCGCCCGCGACTGCGTGCTTCCGCGGCTGGCGCCGGGGGACCTCGTCGTCCTGCGCTCGGCGGGGGCCTATGGCGCGGTCATGGCCTCGACCTATAATGGGCGCGATCTGGTGCCCGAGATACTCGTGCGCGGCGACGCGTTCGCGATCGTGCGCCGGCGTCTCGGAATCGATGATATGCTGGCCTTCGAGCCCAGCGCCCCCTGGCTTGACGCGACGCCGCTGGCCGCCGACATCCAGGGACAGAGGAGGTCATGAAGGGACGCGAACAGACCGCCGACGAAATCCGGCTTCGTGCCGAGGTGCGGCGCCGTCTTGCGGTCGTGCGCGCCTGCCTGGTGCTCGAAAGGCTGTGGCGCCTCGTCTGGCCGGCGGCGGTCCTCATCGCCTTCTATGCGAGTGCCGCCCTGCTGGGGCTTCTCGCCGCCTTGCCCGTCGCGGTCCATGGCCTTCTGTTCGGGCTGCTGGCCGGTGGCGTCATGCTTCTCCTCTGGCGTGGCGCGAAGCGGATGCGCTGGCCCGAGGAGCGGCAGGCGCGGCGGCGGCTCGAGGCCGACAATGCGGCGGCACATCGCCCGCTCGATGCGCTGTTCGACGGTATCGCCATGAGCGGCGGCGGCGCGGCCCTCTGGCGACGCTATCGACGTGTCGTCGCGGCGCGGGCGCTGGCCCTCAGGCCGCACCCTCCGCGCCTGTCGCTGAGCGCCGAGGATCCCCGCGCCCTCAGGGCCCTTGCCGCATTGGCGCTGCTCGTCGGCTTTCTCCATGCCGGTGCGGACAGCGGCCGGCGGCTCGCCGCGGGCTTCATTCCCTCTCTCGCCGAACGCGGCGGCGCGCCGCTGATCGATGCCTGGATCACGCCGCCCGACTATACCGGGCGCAGCCCCATCGTGCTGTCTGTTGCCGGCGAGTCGACCGCAGGCGACACCCGCGCCGGCGTCCCGCTCGAGGTACCGGCCGGATCGACCCTCATCGCGCGCGTACAGGGTGGCACCACGGTACCGCGCATGGTCCTGGGCGATCGCCGTCACGACTTCACCAGAGCGGGCGAGGCCGATTACCGCCTTGAGGCACCCATCGAGGCGAGCGGCCGACTCGAGCTCCGGATGGGGCGCCGGGTCGCTGCCCAGTGGCCGATTGCCATCCTTGCCGACCGGCCGCCGGTCATCGGCTTCACCCGGCCGCCCGGCGAGACGCCACGCCATTCCCTGCGCATCGACTATACGCTGCTCGACGATTACGGGGTCACCGAGGCCCGGCTCGAGCTGACACCCCGCGAGATCGATGGGCCGCCGCTGGTGGTCACGCTGCGCGGCGGCACCATGCGCGACGAGCCACTGGCGCTCACCGCCTATGAGGACCTGACGGCACATGTCTATGCCGGCAGCGAGGTGACGGCGGTGCTCACGGCGCGCGATGCCGCCGGTCAGGAGGCAGCAAGTGAGCCGATGGTCCTCCGTCTGCCCGAGCGCCACTTCACGCACCCCGTCGCAAGAGCGCTGGTCGCGGTCCGCAAGAGCCTGATCCGGGCGCCCGAGGCGCGCGAGCAGGCGGCCGAGAGGATCGATGCGATCTCGCGCGATGTCGGGGCCTATGACGGGGATCTCACCGTTTTCGCCGCTCTGCGCGGCAGCTTCTGGCGGCTTGAGGAGAGCGACGACGTGGCTGCCACATCCGAGGTCGCCGCGCTGCTGTGGGATACCGCGCTCCGCCTCGAGGACGGGCAGGTCTCGCTGGCGGCACGCTCGCTCAGCGAGTCACTCGAGGCGCTGGAGGAGGCGCTTTCGGGCGCGCCCGCGGATCTTGCCGCAGCAGCCGATCGACTGGCGCGGTCGATGCAGGAATTCCTCTCCCAGCTCGGGCGCCAGCAGGCCGGGATGGCGCCGCGCATGGCGGAGAATCGCGCGGCCGAAGCGACGGTGATCGGTGCCGACCTGCTTCAGGACATGGTGCGCCAGATCCAGCGCCTGGCGGCGGCGGGGGAAACCGATGCCGCGCGACGCATGCTCGCGGCGCTGCGCGAGATCATGGAGAATGCGACGACGGATACTCTGTCGCCGGAGGACTACAAGCGCGCGATGGCTGCCGGGCGAGCCCAGCGGGCGTTGGAAAAGCTCGGCGAATCCCAGCAGGACGCTCTCAACGACACCAGCCGCCAGGCGCTGCTCAACCGGCTTCTGGCGGGGCAGAAGAGGCCACAGCGCGGCTATGGGCCGCTGGCATCGGAGCAGCGGCAGCTCGCGGCGACGCTCGACGGGGTGCGGCGTGAGCTCGAGGGAAGTGGAGTCGAGAGCCCCGACGCACTCTCGCGGGCGGCGAGCGCGATGCGCGAGGCGGCCAGGGCGCTTGCTGAAAACGGAGCACCGCAGGCCATTCACGCCCAGTCGAAGGCGGTGCAGGCACTGGCGGAGGCCGCCGAGGCGCTCGGACAGGAGGCCGCCCGCGCCATGGCCTCGATGCCCGGCACCGGTGGTCTCGACCCGCTCGGCCGGCCCTATCCCGGCCTCTCCACCCGGGACTGGCTTCTGCCGGACAAGGCGGGTATGCGGGCTGCTCGTCGCATCCTTGAGGAATTGCGCCGTCGCATTTCCGACCCCGCGATTTCGCCGGCGGAGCGCGACTATCTACGGCGCCTCTTGCGCCGCTTCTGAACCGCCATCCCCGTCCACGTCGAGCGCCGCCCATTCGGCACGCACCGCGGCGTCGCGCTCCTCCGCAAGGTGGCGTGACCGCTCCTTGCGGGCCTGCGCCGGGGACAGCCGGTGGAGCGCCCAGACGGCCATTGCGCGCACCAGCGGCGAGGCGTCCGACAGCCGTGCGCGGACCGCGGGCACGAACTCCGGCCGGGCGGAATTCCCGATCGCGATCAGCACATTGCGCACGAAGCGGTTGCGCCCGGTGCGCTTGATGGGCGACTTCGTGAACAGCGCCCGGAAGGCCGCATCGTCGAGAGCGACGAGCCGCTCGAGGGGCGGCGCGACAAGTTCCTGGCGGGCGTGGAAGGCCGCCTCGCGGGCCCTTTGCGCGAACCTGTTCCACGGGCAGACCGCAAGGCAGTCGTCGCAGCCATAGATGCGGTTGCCGATCGCCGGACGCAGGGCGCGCGGGATATGTCCCTTGTGCTCGATCGTGAGATAGGAGATGCAGCGCCGGGCATCGAGCTCATAGGGTGCCGGAAAGGCGTCGGTGGGGCAGATGTCGAGGCAGCGGCGGCAGCTCCCGCAGTGATCGCGGTGGGTAGCGTCAGGGATGAGCTCGAGCGTCGTGAAGATAGCGCCGAGAAAGAGCCAGGACCCGAAGTCGCGGCTGACCAGATTGGTATGCTTGCCCTGCCAGCCGAGCCCGGCGGCCGCGGCGAGAGGCTTTTCCATCACCGGTGCGGTATCGACGAACACCTTGAGCTCGGTGCCGAATTCATGGGCGATCCAGCGCCCGAGGGCTTTCAGCCGCTTCTTGACCAGATCATGATAGTCGCGGTTTCGCGCATAGACCGAAATGGTGCCGGCATCCGGCAGCGCCAGCGGCGCCAAGGGATCGCCTTCGGGGCCGTAGTTCATCCCCAGCATGATGATCGAGCGCACCTCGGGCCACAATGCGCGCGGATCGCGCCGGCATTCCGCCCTTGTCGCGAGCCATGCCATGTCGCCATGGCGCCCGAGGGCAAGAAAGCGGTCGAGACGGCCGGCGGCCGGTCCCAGTCCGTCTGGCGTGGTGAATCCCACGGCATCGAAGCCGCACGCGCGCGCCGCGTGCCGAATTTGCTCTTCCTTCGTCCTCTCATCCGTCAAAAGTCGAGCTTTTCATAATGCCGGGGCGGCGCCAGTCCGGCGATGCGATCGGCGAGGAGCTGGCGTACGGCACGACGCGACTTGACTCGCATGTACCAGTCCTTCGCCGCGGGGTAGCGGTCCCAGGCGATGTCGCCGAAATAGTCGATGATCGAGACATGGGCGGCAGCGGCGGCGTCGGCAAGGCTGAACTGCCCGCCCGCCAGATAATGGCGGCGTTCGCAGAGAAAGCCGATATAATCGAGATGAATCTTGAGATTGTGGTGCGCGGCACGGATCGCGGCGCTGTCGGTTTCACCCATGCGCAGGAAACGGCGATACAGCTTCTCGCCGACGAGGAGTTGCGTCACCTCCCGATCGCACTTGTCCATGAACCATCCGACCAGCCGCCGCACTTCCGCGCGCGCCACTGGATCTGCCCCGAGAAGCGGTGGCTCCGTCTGGCTCTCGTCGAGATACTCGGCAATCGCGATCGCGTCGGCAAGTGCCCGCCGGCCCTCGATCAGCACCGGCACCGTCCCCGCGGGATTGAGACGCAGGAATTCGGCACGGCGTTCCCACGGTTTCTCGAGCACGAGTCTTGCCTCGAGCCGCTTCTCGGCGAGCACGATGCGGACGAGACGCGAGCCCCCATCCAGCCAGCTGTGATAGAGCACCCGCTCGAACACGTCCGCGACATCCGTGTTGTCATTCGTCACGCCAGCGATATAGCCTGTGATCCGGGACGTGACCAGCATCGGGACAGGGAACGCGATCTTCATGGAAACCGTCGTCCGCATCGCCGACATCCACAAGCGGTTCGGCGATCAGGTCGCGGTGGACGGCCTCTCGCTCGCCGTCGCACGGGGCGAGGTCTTCGGTTTTCTCGGCCCCAACGGTGCCGGCAAGACGACGTCTATCCGCATCCTTCTCGACATCATGAGCCCCGATCGGGGCAGCGTCGATGTACTTGGCGTGCGATCGGCGCTGAGCGTCGCCCACCGCATCGGCTATCTTCCCGAAGAGCGCGGGCTCTATCGCAACATGACCGCAGAAGGCGTGATCACCTATCTGGCGCGTCTCAAGGGCCTCGGCGCGCGGGAGGCGCGGCGCCGCGCCCGCGCGCTGCTCGAACGCTATGGCCTTGCCGCCGCCGCCCGACGGCGCATCCGGCAGCTTTCCAAGGGCATGGCGCAGAAGGTGCAGGTGCTCTCGACGCTCGCGCACGACCCCGACCTTCTCATCCTCGACGAGCCCTTTTCGGGCCTCGATCCGGTCAATCAGCAGGTGCTCGAACAGGTGCTGCGCGACCTCAAGGCGGCCGGCAAGACGGTGATCTTTTCGACCCATGTCATGCAGCATGCCGAACGCCTGTGCGACCGGATCCTGCTCATCGCCCGCGGCCGCAACATCTTCGAAGGCAGCGTCGACGACGCCAAGGCACGTCTCGACATCCGGTTGCGTCTGCGCACTGAGGGCGATGTCGCGCCGCTTTCCGGCCTACCCGCAATCAAGCGCGTCTTCCGGCGCTCGCGGGATGGCGACATCTGCGAGTGGGAGTTCCGCGCCGAGCGCAGTCTGTCGGTGGAACGATTCATCGCCGCCTGCGTCGAGCACCGGATTCCGATCCGCCATTTCACCATGCTCGAGCCGAGCCTGCATGATGTCTTCGTGCGCCTGGTTCGCGCCAACGACGCGGTCGGCGGGGAGGGATCCTGATGCGCGGCATCCTTCTTGTCGCCAGTCACGAGTTCGTTGAGACGGTGAGGTCGAAGAGCTTTCTCGTCTCGCTGATTCTCATTCCCCTGATGCTCGGTGTCGGCCTCGCCATTCCGACTTGGATCGAGCACCGGACCTCGGCGATGCGCACGGTTGCTGTTGTCGATCTCGCGGGCGGTTATGCGGAGCGTCTTGCAGCGGCGGTGAACCGCCGTCACGCGCGCGAGGTGCTGTCGGCGCTGCACCTTTATGTGCGGGCCTACGCACGATCCGACTTCCGGACCGCGCAGGGCCTCGACATCGAGCGGGTGCCGGCGATTCTGGCGCGGCCCGCTGACGCCATCAGCGATGCCGAGGCCGACCGCTTTCTTGCTGCGGGCGGTGCACCCTGGGCGCTCGAGCTGGCACGTCCCTATCTGCGCGCAGATGCCCCGGAACCGCAACTGCCGCCGCAGAAGCTCAGGATCGTCCCGCTCGCCGATCCGCCGCCCGCGACGGTGCTGCTCGCCGATCCCGCGGCGGCGCTCGGACCCTGGCTCCACGACGGTGGAGACGCGGCAGGAAAGACACCGGGGCTGGCCGCGGTGATCCTCATCCCGCCCGACGTCACGGGCGTTGCCGCCGGCTCGGTGGCGGCGCTCGGGCGCGGCGACCCGCGCCGCAGCGTGCAGATCTGGAGCGATGGCGCCCTGCCACGTGACATGGCACGCACGCTCAAGGGCACCCTCGATGATCTCTTCCGCCGTGATGCGCTCCTCGCGACGGCGGGCACGCGCGACATTCTCGCAGCCGACCGGGTCCGGGCACCGGTCGTCGCGCTCGACATCTCGGCGCCCGGCGGCCGCGCGCTGACGCTCGCCGACACGATCCGCCGCATCCTCCCCAAGGCGCTGTCGGTGATGCTCGTCTATTTCCTCTACATCAACATGTTCATGCTGATGTCGAACACCATGGAGGAGCGGTCGAACCGCATCGTCGAGGTCCTCATTTCCTCGATCACGCCGCGCACGCTGATGATCGGGAAATTGCTCGGCTCGTCCCTGGTGGCGGTGGCCATGTTCGGCTTTTCCGTTCTCGCCTTTTTCGGAATTTTCTCGATCGCGGGCGACAGCGCGGTGGTCGAATTCGCCGGCATCGTGCTCGGCATCCTCAAGGGTTCGGCGATCGTGCCCCTGCTGTTTCTCTATTTCGTGCTCGGCTATTTCCTGTTCGCGGGAATCTTTCTCACGCTCGGCGCCTTCGCCGAATCGAATCGCGACGTGCAGAATCTGTCGCTCCCGGTGGTCCTCTTCATGGCCATGATGCCGGTCGTGGTCATCGCCTTTGCCGATGATCCGAACGGCACCAGCGCGCGGGTCCTGTCCTTCCTGCCCTTCTTTGGGCCCTTCATGATGATGGCCCGCGCCAACGCCTCGCCGCCGGTGATCGAGATCCTCGGCTCGGTCGCGGTGCAGCTTCTCACCATCCTCGCCCTGCTCTGGGCGGCGGCGCGGGTCTTCCGCGTCGCCATCCTCTTTTCCGGCAGGCCGCCGCGGTTCAGGCAGCTCCTGCGCTTTCTGCGCGGCGAGGAATAAACGCGGCGGCCGCGCGATCAGACCTTGTCCAGCGCCTGTTCGAGGTCGGCGATCAGATCGTCCGCGTCCTCAATGCCGACGGAGACCCGGCACAGGGAGTCGGTGACGCCGGCGATGGCGCGCAATTCCTTCGGCACGCCGGAGTGAGTCGTGCTCGCCGGGTGGCTGATCAGCGTCTCGGTGCCACCGAGGCTGACCGCCAGCTTGAGCACCCGCAGCGCATTGAGGAAGCGGAAGGCACCGGCCTCGCCCCCCTTGACCTCGAAAGAAAAGGTCGAGCCCGCCGACAGGCACTGGCGCGAAAAGATCTCGTGGTCGGGGCTGCCCGGTTCGAGGAAACCGAGATAATGCACGGTCTCGATCTTGGGGTGCGACCTCAGATACTCGGCGACACGGCGGGCATTCTCCACCGCCCGCTCGAACCGGATCTTGAGCGTCTCGAGGCTGCGCAGAACCATCCAGCAGGTGTGCGGATCGATCTGGTTGCCGACCGCGCCGCGGAACATGCGCATCGGCTTGAGACAGGCCTGCGAGCCGGTGGCGGCGCCGGCAACGAGATCCGAGTGGCCGCCGATATATTTGGTCATCGAATAAAGAACGATATCCGCACCGTGCGCCAGCGGCTTCTGGTAGACCGGGCCGAGGAAGGTGTTGTCGACCGCGAGCGGTGGCGCCGCACCCTCGCTATTGCGCACCGCACGGCTTTTTTCCGCGATATAGGCGAGATCGACAAGGCCGTTGGTGGGATTGGCCGGGGTCTCTACCAGCACGAGGCCGACGGGGCCGAGCTTTCCTGCCTCCTCGAAGGCGCGGTCGATGGCGTGGTGCGTATCGTTGGCCGGGAATCCGACGGTGCGAATCCCCCATTTCGGCAGCAGATTGAGGATCAGGGTCTCGGTCCCGCCATAGATCGGTTGCGAATAGATGAGCACCTCACCCGGCTTCATATGGGCCATGATGCAGCTGTAGATCGCCGCCATGCCCGAGGCGAAGACGATGGCGGTCTCCGCATCCTCCCAAAGCGCCAGGCGATCCTCGAGCATCTCCATGTCGGGATTGTTGAACCGGGAATAGATGAGGCCTGCGGTCTCGCCCTTTTTCGGTTCGCGGCGTCCCGAGACGAGATCGAAGAAGTCCTTGCCGTGCTCGGCGCTGTCGAAGACGAAGGTGGAGGTGAGAAAGATCGGCGCCTTGAGCGCGCCTTCCGAAAGCGACGGATCATAGCCGTAGCCCATCATCTGGGTTTCCGGCTTGAGGACGTGGTTGCCGATGGCGCGGCTGCGATAGTCCTTCTTCTGGCTCATGGCGGACCCTCATTGTCTCATTGCGACGGGGATCTGGGTGATCCCGATTGCGGCCTTCATAGCGCGCGCGCGGTGCCGCCGCCATGACGATTTTTGTATCAGGGGAGGGCGAGGTCGCTCAGGCGGCCCCGAGCGGGTCGTCGAGCGATGGCGCGGGTTTCGAGAACCAGCGCGGGCCGTCCTCGGCCATCCACAGGCAGTCCTCGAGCCGGACACCGAACTTGCCGTAGATGTAGATGCCGGGCTCATCGGAAAAGCACATGCCGGGTGCGATCGGGGTCGTCTCGCCGGGGACGAAATTCGGCCATTCATGGCCGTCGAGGCCGATCCCGTGGCCGGTGCGGTGGGGCAGGCCGGGCAGCCGGAATCCGGGACCGAAGCCGTTTGCCTCGAGCACCTTGCGTGCTGCCGCATCGACGGCGGCACAGGGCACGCCTGGGCGCGCGGCGCGAAAGGCGGCCGCTTGTGCCGCCTGCTCGATCTCCCAGACACGCCGCTGTTCGGGCGACGGGGTGCCGAAGACGATGGTGCGCGAGATGTCCGAATTGTAGCCCTCGACGGTGCAGCCGCAGTCCATGAGCACAATGTCGCCCTCGCGCAGATGCTGCGGCTGGCGCGAGCCGTGCGGAAAGGCGCTGGCGGCGCCGAAGAGCCCAAGGCTGAAGGCCGGCCGGCCGCCGAGCCGCTCGGTTGCCGCGTTCATCATGGTGCGGAAATCGCCCGGCGTCATGCCCTCGCGGAGCCGCGGCACGACAGCGCGATAGGCGGCCATGGTGATATCGCTGGCGAGCTTCATGAGGGCGATCTCCGCCGGCGACTTTCGCGAGCGACAGCCCCTGACGACGCCCTCGCCCGAGCGGATTCGCATCTGCGGTGCCGCCTTCGCAAGGCCGTCCGCGACGAAATAGCGCACGCTGCCCTCAAGCCCGATCGTGGCGCCGCCGCCGCTCGTTTCGCGCACGATCTCGGCAATCCGGCGGAAGGGATCCGCATCCTCGTCCCAGGTGCGGATGTCATCGCCAATGAGGAGGGATTCGGCAAGCCGCGGCGCTTCGAAGGCGGGCGTCACATAGGCGATCGGGCCGCGTGCGGGGATGATTGCGCCGGTGAAGCGTTCGGACCGATAAAGGGCAAGGCCGGTGAAGTATCGCAGCGAGGAGCCGGGCTCGAGCAGCAGCGCATCGTGACCGGCCGCCGCCATGAGGCGCCGCGCCTTGTCGATTCGGGCCTCGTATTCTGCGGGCGCGATGGGAACGGCGCGCGTGGCGAGGCGCGGCAGGTCCGCAAACTCGCCCTCCGTGGTGCGCGCCGATACCGAAGGGGAGAGCAGCAGTGTGCCGGCCGCGGCGGTGCCGAGAAGGACGTCCCGTCTCTTTACTCCCATCTCAGCCCCTCCACGCCGCGCCAGTCATGGTGCGCATGGTGCCGGCCGCGGCGGCGGCTGGCAAGGCCCGGAGTCAGCTGTGGGGAGGGAGCGGTTGGTAGTGGGCGGATATGACAAAAGCCGCCGCGGCCCGGGGCCGGACGGCTTTCAGGGACAGCCGCGACTGCCTGCGATCAGCGGATGCCGTCGCGTTCGAGACGCTTGCGCTCGAGCTTGCGTGCGCGGCGGATGGCCGCTGCCTGTTCGCGCGCACGGCGCTCCGACGGCTTCTCATAAAAACGCCGCAGCTTCATCTCGCGATACACGCCTTCCCGCTGCAGCTTTTTCTTCAGCGCCCGAAGCGCCTGATCCACATTGTTGTCACGTACGGTCACCTGCATGTGCCGGCTGTCTCCTTGGCAAATTCCGGTTCGCTTGCCCCGACATGGGATCCGGTGCAGCGCACCCCCGCTCTCGGGCGGACCGCATAGCAGAGCCGGTGCGCCACGGCAAGCATCTTCCTGTTCACACAAAACCACACCCTCGCCCGCACAAGCCGTGCTGGCGAACGCATACCAATCTGGCACCAGATATAGCATGAAGGGCCGCTCGACGCAAAAATGCGCGGCCTTGTCTGGCGGTGGACCGCGTCGTAGGCTTGGCGCCGTCGAGCCCGGGCGGAGGAGAGGCCATGGCAGAGGAAGCTGCGCCGGCGGGGGGAAACGAGCAGGAACGCCTGCTCGACGCGGTGCTGCGCCATGTTCCCTTCGACGGCTGGAACCGGAGCGCACTGGCGCGCGCCGCCAGCGATCTCGGGTGCGACCCGGGTCTCGCAGCGCTGGTCTTCCCCCGTGGCGGGATCGACGCGCTGATTGCCTTTCTCGACCGCAGCGACCGGCGCATGATGGCGGCGCTTGCGGCGCATGATCTCGGGCGGTTGCGTATCCGCGAACGGATCATCACCGCCATCCGCCTGCGTCTCGAAGAGATGGCGCCTCACCGCGAGGCAGTGCGGCGGGCGGTGGCCCTGCTCGCCCTGCCGCAGAATGCCGGGCTGTCGGCGCGGCGGCTGTGGCGAACCGCCGATCTCATGTGGCAGGCGGCGGGCGATCGTGCCACCGACCACAATTACTATACGAAGCGCCTCATCCTTGCCGGCGTCTATTCGAGCACGCTCCTCGTCTGGATCGGCGACGAGACACCCGGGCAGATGGAGACACGGGCCTTTCTCGAGCGGCGAATCGACAATGTCATGCAATTCGAGAAGGCCAAGGCCGCCTGGCGCCGCAGCACCGGCAATCTGCCCTCGCTCAGCCGTTTTCTTGGCCGATTACGTTATCCGGTCCGCTGAGCGGTCCCACTGTCGCGGGCGGCGAGCACCGCCATGAGACGCGCCCGCTGGCGGGCAAGCAGGGCCTCGAAGGCTGCGCTCCCGGCAAAGGCGCGATAGAGCACGATGCCACCCTCGATGAGGGCCAGTGTCTCACCCGCGAGCCCATCCGCATGCGCGCGCGTGACGCCGCCGCGCACGAGGCAGGCGACTAGCGCTTGGTGCCAGCGCCGGAAATGTGCCGTGATGCGGGCACGGAAGGGCGTGCGGTCGCTGGTGAGAGACAGGGCACCGAACAAGCAGATATGCCCGTCGGTCACGAAGTGGCGGTGGACGGCATCGAACATCGCCTCAATGGCGGCGAGCGGCGGCAGCCCTCCCTCGAGCGGGGCGAAAACCTGGTCCGCAAAGCGGTCCGCGAGATCGGCGAGCACCGCCGCGGCCATCTCTTCCTTGCCGCCCGGAAATGCGTGGTAGAGGCTACCCTTGCCGAGGCCCGTCGCGGTACCGATGTCGGCGAGCGAGGCACCGGCATAGCCGCGGGCGTGAAATACCTCAGACAGCCGCCGGACGAGATCGCCACGCTCCAGACGCGCACGCGCCATGACACGCTCTCCTGTACCATACGGTCCATCTGTACCCTATGGTACATTTGCGGATCAGGCAAGGTTCGCCCGCATGGCGGCGGTCAGCCACGATCGATCGCGCCGACGGCCGCGAGGGCCGCCATGTTGATGATCTCGCTCGTCTGCGCCCCCATGCGCACGAGCTGTACCGGCTTCGACAGTCCCCACAGGATGGGCCCGATCACCCGCGCTCCGCCGAGGGCGCCGACGAGCTTGTAGGAGATGAGCGCGGAATGCAGCGCCGGCATGATGAGTACATTTGCGGGCCCCGACAGGCGACAGAAGGGGTAGAGCTTCATCAGTTCTGTGTTGAGGGCGGTGTCGGGAGCCATCTCGCCATCGAATTCGAATTCGACGTCGCGCTCCTCGAGCAGGCGCACTGCCTCCCTGACATGGCGCGCACGTTTGCGCATCGGCTGTCCGAAATTGGAGAAGGAGAGCAGCGCCACGCGCGGCTCGTGCCCGAGATGGCGCACCGCGGCCGCGGCGTTCTGTGCGATGTCTGCGAGCTCTTCCGGCGTCGGATGCTCGTTGACCACCGTATCGGCGATGAACACGGTGCGGCCGCGCGCCATCACGATGGTGAGGCCGAAGGGCTGCATGCCCTCGCGCGGGTCGATGACAAGCCGGATATTGTCGAGCGCCTGATAGTAGTTGCGGGTGAGCCCGGTAACCATCGCGTCGGCATCGCCGCAGGCGACCATGCAAGCCGAGAAGACATTGCGGTCGCGATTGACGAGCCGCAGCACGTCGCGCTTGAGATAGCCGCGACGCTGCAGGCGCTTGTAGAGCCAGTCGGCATAGGCGTCGCGCGCCTTGGTTGAACGCGCCGAGCGGATCTCGAACTCGTCGGGATCGGCGCCGAGCTCGCGCAGCTTGTCGGCGACCACCTCCTCATAGCCGACGAGGACCGGCGTGCCATAGCCCCCCGACTTGAAACCGATCGCGGCGCGCAGCATGCGATCCTCCTCGCCTTCGGCAAAGACGACGCGGATATCGTGCTCCTTGAGCATGTCGAACATTGCGCCGAGCAGTCCCACCGTCGGGTTGAGGCGGGTCGAGACGGCGCGGCGATAGGCCGCCATGTCCTCGATCGGCTTGCGCGCGACACCACTCCTCATCGCCGCTTCGGCGACACGCGGCGGCACGAACTCCATCAGCCGCGGATCGAAGGGCGAGGGGATGATATAGTCCGGACCGAAGCGCTGGCGGCGGCCGGAATAGGCGGCAGCCACCTCGTCAGGCACATCGGAACGGGCGAGCTCGGCCAGGGCGTGGGCGGCGGCAATCTTCATTTCCTCGTTGATCGTCCGTGCCCGCACATCGAGCGCCCCGCGGAAGATATAGGGAAAGCCGAGAACATTGTTGACCTGGTTCGGATAGTCCGAACGCCCGGTGGCGACGATAGCGTCCTTGCGCACCGCTGCCACTGCTTCGGGAGCGATCTCCGGATCGGGATTGGCCATGGCGAAGATGATCGGCTTCTTCGCCATCCGCTTGACCATCTCCTGGCTCACCGCATCCTTGACCGAGAGGCCGATGAAGACGTCGGCGCCCTCCATCGCTTCGGCGAGCGTGCGCAGCCCGGTGGGAATCGCATGCGCCGACTTCCACTGGTTCATGTTGTCGCTGCGGCCCTCGTAGATGACGCCCTTGCTGTCGCACATGACGACATTCTCGTGCGGTACGCCGAGCGCCTTGATCAGTTCGACGCAGGCGATCGCCGCCGCGCCGGCCCCGTTCACCACGACACGCACATCCTCGGCCTTGCGGTCGGTCAAATACAGCGCGTTGATGAACCCTGCGGCGGTGATGATGGCGGTCCCGTGCTGATCATCGTGGAAGACCGGAATCGACATCGCCTCGCGCAGCTTCTGCTCGATGATGAAGCAGGCGGGAGCACCGATGTCCTCGAGATTGATGCCGCCGAAGCTCGGCTCGAGCAGCCGTACCGCATCGACGAAGCGATCGACATCCTCGGTCGCCACCTCGAGGTCGATCGCATCGACATCGGCAAAGCGCTTGAACAGGACCGACTTGCCTTCCATCACCGGCTTGGCGGCGGCGGCGCCGAGATTGCCGAGACCGAGAATCGCCGTGCCGTTCGTCACCACGGCGACGAGATTGCCGCGCGCGGTATAGTCGAAGATCGTGTCCGGCTCGGCGGCAATGGCCTCGACCGGGACGGCGACGCCGGGGGAGTAGGCGAGTGAGAGATCGCGCTGTGTCGCCATCGGCTTCGTTGGCACGATCTCGAGCTTGCCCGGGCGCGGCAGCGCGTGATAGCGCAGGGCCTCGCGGTCGGAGAAACGATTGCCATTGTCAGCCATAATGCCCGGTCTCCCCTTTCCGATCCCCCGCACCGGTGACAGCCTGCCTCGGGCCGGCTGGAACCGCGGCGGTACTCATGGCAAGCTTGAGTCTTAGCAGCAAAGACCCGGTTGCGGACAATCCATTTTATGAACAAGCATTCACCCGCGAAGCATTCCGGCGCCAAGCGCGCCACGCGGTCCGGACCGAATGCCGGGGCGACGCCGATGATGGCACAGTATCTGGCCATCAAGGCCGATTATCCGGATTGCCTGCTCTTCTATCGTATGGGCGACTTTTACGAGCTCTTCTTCGAGGATGCGGCGCGGGCGGCCGCCGCCCTCGACATCGCGCTCACCAAGCGGGGCAAGCATCTTGGGACCGACATACCCATGGCCGGCGTGCCGATTCACGCCGCCGATGCCTATCTCGCGCGCCTCATCCGGGCGGGATACAAGGTCGCGGTGTGCGAGCAGGTCGAGGACCCGGCGGCGGCCCGCAAGCGCGGTGCAAAGGCGGTCGTCCGGCGCGAGGTGGTGCGCGTCGTGACGCCGGGCACGCTGACCGAGGAGGCCCTTCTTGATGCCCGCGCAAACAACCATCTCGCTGCCTTGGCCCGCGCCGGCGGCGAGCTGGCGCTCGCCTGGAGCGACATGTCGACGGGCAGTCTCTTCGCCATGGCGACATCGCTGGAAAGCCTTGCCGCCGATCTTGCCGGTCTCGCGCCCGGTGAGCTCCTCGTTGCCGGCTCGCTTCTCGACGGTTCAAGTGTCGCCGAGATCCTCGCCGAGGTTGATGCCGGGATCAGCCGGCGCGACGACCGGCATTTCGACAGCGTCGCCGGCGAACGGAAATTGCGGCGGTATTTCGCCGTCCGCTCACTCGAGGCCTATGGCAGCTTCTCGCGCGCCGAACTCGCCGCTCTCGCTGCCCTGCTCGACTATCTCGAGGAGACGCAGAAGGGGCGGATGCCGCGTTTGCTGCCGCCGCAGCAGAGGCGACGCGATGCGGTGATGCAGATCGACGCCGCGACGCGGCGCAATCTCGAGCTCGTGCGTACCCTGTCCGGAGAGCGCAAGGGGAGCTTTCTCGCCACCATCGACTGCTGCGTGACCGGCGCCGGCGCGCGCCTTCTCGCCGCCCGCATCGGGGCGCCGTCGACCGATCTCGCGGTGATCGAGGAGCGGCTCGATTCGGTGGCGCATTTTGTCGCCGATACAAGCCTGCGCGAGGCGGTGCGGAGCCGCCTCCGCGGCTGTCCCGATCTTGAACGCGCGCTGGCCCGGATCGGCCTCGGCCGTGGCGGTCCGCGCGATCTCGCCGCCGTCCGCGACGCGCTCTCGGTGGCCGCCGGGCTGCGCGCCCGCTTGGGCGAGGGCACCTCTCTCGCCGGCCTGCCGCCCGAGCTTGCCCGGGCCGGCGATGCGCTCGGCGGGCATCATGACTTGCGGCAGCTCCTCGAGACGGCACTCGTTGCCGAGCCGCCTCTCGTCACGCGGGACGGCGGCTATATCGCCCCGGGCTTTGATGCCGCGCTCGACGAGACGCGCACGCTGCGTGACGAAAGCCGGCGCCATGTCGCGGCGCTCGAGGCACGGTATCGCGAGGAAACCGGAATCTCCTCGCTGCGCATCCGGCACAACAATGTCCTCGGCTATCATATCGACGTCAGCGCCAAAGCGGCCGAGGCCCTGATGCGCCCGCCCCTCGACCGCCGCTTCATCCACCGCCAGAC
>RFKS01000240.1 GCA_003694205.1 Alphaproteobacteria bacterium
AGATTGAGGATCGCGAAATCACGGCGCTTGCGCGGCGTGAAACCGCGCTTCGGGAGCCGCATGTGGATCGGCATCTGGCCGCCCTCGAAGCCCTTGACGACATAGCCCGAACGCGACTTCGCGCCCTTGTGGCCGCGACCGGCGGTCTTGCCCTTGCCCGAGCCGATACCACGACCGACCCGCGTGCGCGCCTTGCGCGCGCCCTTGTTGTCCCTCAGCTCGTTCAGTCGCATGACATCACCTTGACTGTACCGGCCGCGATCGGCCGGCCCGTTGCTATCCCTGTTTCTCGACCACGCGGACGAGATGCGCGACCTTGGCGATCATGCCGCGGACGGCCGGCGTGTCCTCGAGCTCGCGCGTCCTGTGCATCTTGTTGAGACCAAGTCCGACCAGCGTTGCCCGCTGATCCTTCGGGCGCCGGATGGGGCTCCCGGTCTGGGTCACAAGAAGGGTCTTCCGCTTTGCCATTACCCGTTACTCCGCGTTCACGGCGCTGTCCTCGCCGCCATGGCCCTGCTCCGCCAGCGTCCGGCGGGCCACGATCTCGCCCACCTTCTTACCCCGCTTTGCCGCGACATGACGCGGGCTCATCTGCCGCGCCAGGGCGTCGAATGTGGCGCGGACCATGTTGTAGGGATTCGAGGTTCCGGTCGACTTGGTGACGACGTCCTGCACCCCGAGGCTCTCGAACACGGCGCGCATCGGTCCGCCGGCGATGATGCCGGTGCCGGGAACGGCGGAGCGGATCAGCACCTTGCCCGCGCCGTGATGGCCGTGGCTGTCGTGATGCAGCGTCCGGCCTTCGCGCAGCGGCACGCGGACCATCGAGCGCTTGGCCGCCTCGGTCGCCTTGCGAATGGCTTCCGGCACCTCGCGCGCCTTGCCCTGCCCGAAGCCGACGCGGCCCTTGCCGTCACCGACCACCACGAGCGCGGCAAAGCCGAAGCGGCGCCCGCCCTTGACCACCTTGGCAACACGATTGATGTGCACCAGCTTCTCGATGAACTCGCTGTCTTCGCGATCAAACCGATCGGGGCGTGCCATCCTGTCTTCCTCTCAAATCCTGTTCTGTGCCTGGCTGCGCTCAGAAATCGAGGCCGCCCTCGCGTGCCGCCTCTGCGAGCGCGCGGACGCGGCCGTGATAGATATAGCCACCGCGGTCGAAGACGACGCGGTCAATGCCGGCCTTCTTTGCCCGTTCGGCGATCAGGTTGCCGACCTTCGCCGCACCTTCGACGGTGGCACCGGTCTTGCCCCGCAGCGCTGCATCAAGGGTCGAGGCGGCCGCCAGCGTCGCCCCCTTCTCGTCGTCGATGATCTGGGCATAGATATGCCTGGACGAGCGGTGAATGGACAGGCGCGGCCGTCCGCCGCCTTTCTGCCGCAGCTTCACCCGTGTCCGCTGCCGGCGTCGCTCGAAGAGTTTGCTGTTCTTGCTCATCACGTCCTGCCCGTTACTTCTTCTTGCCTTCCTTGCGGAAGATGTACTCGCCCGCATACTTCACGCCCTTGCCCTTGTAGGGCTCCGGCTTGCGATAGGCGCGAATTTCGGCGGCAACCTGGCCCACCTTCTGCTTGTCGATCCCCGAAACCACAATCTTCGTCTGTTCCGGCGTCTCGACCGTCACCCCCTCGGGCACCGCATATTCGATGTCATGGCTGTAGCCGAGTTGAAGATTGAGTGTCCGTCCGCGCGCCTGTGCCCGGAAGCCGACGCCGGTAATCTCCAGCCGCTTCTCGAAACCCTTGCTCACGCCCTCGATGATATTGGCGACGAGCGTCCGCTGCATGCCCCACATGGCATGCGAGCGCTTGCTGTCGTCCCGCGGCGTGACGACGAGAACATTGCCTTCGAGCTTCGCCTCGACCTCGTCCATGAGCGCAAGCGCAAGCTCGCCCTTGGGGCCTTTCGCCGTCACCCGCGCGCCGTCGACATTGACCGTCACGCCGGCCGGAATCTCGATCGGCTTCTTTCCGATACGCGACATCTTTTTCAACCCTTCCCTGACAGCGCTCAGAACACCGTGCAGATGACTTCGCCGCCGACATTCTTCTCGCGCGCCTCGGCGTCCGACAGCACACCCTTGGGCGTCGAGACGATCGAGATGCCGAGCCCGTTGGCCACCCGCGGCAGATCGGCGACACCGGAATAGACACGTCGGCCGGGGGAGGAAACGCGCCGGATCGAGCGGATCACCGGGTCACCCTCATGGTATTTGAGCCGGATCCGGAGTTCCGCCTTGTTGTCACCGAGATCGACCCGCTCGTAGCCGAGGATGTAGCCCTCACGCGCCAGCACGTCGAGCACGCGCTGCCGCTGCTTCGAGGCCGGAGCCACGATCTCGTCCTTGCGCGCCTGCAGGCCGTTGCGGATGCGGGTGAGCATATCGCCCAGTGGGTCACACATCATGTGCCGGGCCCTCCTTACCAACTCGACTTGACGACGCCGGGAAGCTGCCCTTCCGAGGCAAGCTCCCGGAGCGCAATGCGCGACATCTTGAACTTGCGATAATAGCCACGCGGCCGGCCGGTCACCTCGCAACGATTGCGCAGGCGCGACGGGGCCGAGTTCCGCGGCAGTTCCGCAAGCTTCAGGCGCGCAAGAAAGCGCTCCTCCTCGGGCAGCGAGCGATCTTCGGAAATCGCTTTCAGCCGCGCCCGTCGCGTGGCGTATTTCTTCACCAGGCGCGCGCGGCGCGCGTTCTTCTCAATGGCGCTCTTCTTAGCCATCCTGTGCTCTCACTCACCCTGCTTGTCGGTAAACGGCATGTCGAAGCCGCGCAGCAATTCGCGCGCCTCGTCGTCGGTACGTGCCGTCGTACAGATGATGATATCCATGCCCCGCACATGCTCGACCTTGTCATAGTCGATCTCGGGGAAGACGATCTGTTCCTTGAGCCCGAGCGCATAGTTGCCGCGCCCGTCGAAGCTCTTCGGGCTGACGCCGCGAAAGTCGCGCACCCGCGGCAGCGCGATGGTGATCAGGCGATCGAGGAACTCGTACATCCGCTTGCCGCGCAGCGTCACCTTGACGCCGATCGGCATGCCCTCGCGCAGCTTGAAGGCGGCAATCGACTTCTTGGCCCGCGTCACCACCGGCTTCTGCCCGGCGATCGCGGCGATCTCCTCGACCACCTTGTTGATGCGCTTGGCATCGCCGACCGCGTCTCCGACGCCGACATTGATGACGATCTTGTCGAGCCGCGGCACCTCGAACGGGTTGCGGTAGCCGAACTTCTTCGTCAGGTCGCCGCGCACCGCCTCATAGCGCTCCTTGAGACGCGGCACATAGGTCTTCGCCTCAGCCATCGATCACCTCCCCCGACCGCTTGGCCACGCGAACCTTGCGGCCATCGTCGAGAATCCTGAATCCGACCCGCGTCGGGCGCCCGTCCTTGGGGTCCTCGAGCGCGAGATTCGACAGATGGATCGGCGCCTCCATCGACTCGATCCCGCCGGGGCCGGTGGGCCCGGGACGGCGATGCCGCTTAACGAGATTGACGCCCGCCACGCGCGCCCGGCCGCGCTTCGGGAAGACCTCGAGGATCTCGCCGCGCTTGCCCTTGTCGCGACCGGCGAGCACGACCACCTTGTCGCCCTTTTTCAGTTTCGCCGCCATCACAGAACCTCCGGCGCCAGCGAGATGATCTTCATCTGTTTCGCGGCCCTCAGCTCGCGCACCACCGGACCGAAGATGCGGGTGCCGATCGGCTCGCCCTGCTTGTTGATGAGCACCGCAGCATTGCGGTCGAAGCGGATGGCCGAGCCGTCCGGGCGGCGGATTTCCTTCGCCGTGCGGACGATGACCGCGCGATGGACGTCGCCCTTCTTCACGCGCCCGCGCGGGATCGCCTCCTTCACCGAGACCACGATGACATCGCCGACGCCCGCGGTCTTGCGCTTCGAGCCGCCGAGCACCTTGATGCACTGCACCCGGCGCGCACCGGAATTGTCGGCGACGTCGAGGTTGGTTTGCATCTGAATCATGGCATCACTTCCTCAATTTGGCACCTGGGCGCCCCGTTCTCACACCGTCTCGACATGATCGCCCGAGACGACGCGCCAGCATTTCTGCTTCGAGATCGGCCGGCACTCCTCGATTCGCACGCGGTCGCCGGTCTTCCATTCATTGGCCTCGTCATGCGCGTGATACTTCTTCGTCCGACGCACGATCTTGCCCAGAAGCGGGTGCTTGAAGCGCCGCTCGACCGACACCACCACGGTCTTGTCATTACGGTCGCTGACCACCGTTCCTGTCAGAATTCGTTTCGGCATTGCCGTCCTCTCATCTCATGGACGCCCGTCAGGCGGCCGTCTTCTCGCGCAAAATGGTCTTGATCCGGGCGATGTCGCGCCGCACCTGGCGCACCCGCGCCGTGTTCTCGAGCTGTCCCGCCGCCGCCTGGAATCGCAGATTGAACTGCTCCTTCTTCAGCCGCGCGAGATCCGCCTTCAGCTCGTCGATCGTCTTGACCCGAAAATCTGCCGCCTTCATCGCTCGCCTCTCCTCATCCGCTCTAAAGGCGCCGCATCACGAACTTGGTGCCGATGGGCAACTTCGCGGCGGCGCGCTCGAACGCCCCGCGCGCAACCGCCTCAGACACGCCGTCGACCTCGAACATAATCCGCCCGGGCTTCACACGCGCGACCCAGAATTCGGGCGAGCCCTTGCCCTTGCCCATGCGCACCTCGGTCGGCTTCTTGGACACCGGGACGTCGGGAAAGATCCGGATCCACACCTTGCCGGCACGCCGCATGTGACGCGTCATGGCACGGCGCGCGGCCTCGATCTGGCGCGCCGTGATCCGCCCCGGCTCGAGCGCCTTGAGACCGAACGCTCCGTTGTCGAGCTCGGTTCCGCCCTTGGCAAGACCGTGGATGCGGCCCTTGTGCGCCTTGCGGTATTTCGTTCGTTTCGGCTGCAGCATGATGCCTTACCCCTGCACTTGCCTTATGCCTCAGCGCCGGCCACCGGCAGCCGCGGTCTGCAGCTCCTGGAGCCGTCGTTCCTGGGCATAGGGATCATGTTCCATGATCTCGCCCTTGAAGACCCACACCTTGATGCCGCAGATGCCATAGGCGGTCTTTGCCTCGGCGGTGCCGTAATCGATGTCGGCCCGGAGCGTATGAAGCGGCACACGGCCCTCGCGATACCATTCGGTGCGCGCAATCTCGGCGCCGCCGAGACGGCCGCCGGCATTGACGCGAATGCCGAGCGCCCCGAGCCGCATCGCCGACTGCACCGCGCGCTTCATCGCCCGCCGGAAGGAGACGCGGCGCTCGAGCTGCTGCGCGATGTTTTCGGCGATCAACCGCGCCTCGAGCTCCGGCTTTCTGATCTCGACGATATTGAGCGTCGTCTCAGCGCCGGTCAGCTTGCCCAGATCCTGGCGCAGCTTGTCGATATCGGCACCCTTCTTGCCGATGATCACGCCGGGCCGCGCCGAATAGACGGTGATACGCGGCTTCTTCGCCGGGCGCTCGATGACGATGCGGCTGACGCCCGCCTGCTTGAGGCGGTCGCGCACGAATTCCCGGATGCGGATGTCCTCGTGCAGGAGCTTCGCATACTCGCCGCGATCCGCGTACCAGCGCGAGTCCCAGGTCCGGTTGATGCCGAGCCGCAGCCCGATGGGATTGACCTTCTGACCCATGACCTCAGGCCTCCTTTACTTCGCGGACCACGATGCGCAGCCGGCTGAAGGGCTTTTCGATACGTCCCACGCGACCTCGGGCACGGGCCCGGAACCTCTTGAGCACCAGCGACTTGCCGACCGATGCCTCGGCCACCACGAGCTGGTCCACGTCGAGATTGTGATTGTTCTCCGCATTGGCGATCGCCGACTGCAGGACCTTGCGCACATCGGCCGCCGCCGACCGCCGATTGAAGCTCAATGAGGCGAGCGCCTTCTCGACCGGCAGGCCGCGGATGCTGGCCGCCACCAGATTGAGCTTCTGCGGCGAACCGCGCAGCATGGTGGCCACGGCCATCGCCTCGTTCTCGCCGACACGGCGCGGATTTTGTGCCTTGCCCACGGTTACTTCCTCCTCGCCTTCTTGTCCGCGCCATGGCCGTAAAAGGTCCGCGTCGGCGCGAATTCGCCGAGCTTGTGGCCGACCATGTCCTCGGTGACATAGACGGGCACGAATTTGTGGCCGTTATAGACATTGAAGGTCAGGCCGACGAATTGCGGGACGATGGTCGAGCGTCGCGACCAGGTCTTGATCACCGGCTTCTTGGGTGACGCCTGCGCCTCCTCCGCCTTCTTCAGAAGGGAGAGCTCGACGAAGGGGCCTTTCCAGACTGAACGCGCCATGATCCCTCGCTCCTCTAGCGCTTCTTCTTGCGCTCGTGACGCGAGCGCAGGATGTACTTGTCGGTCGCCTTGTTGGACCGGGTGCGCTTGCCCTTCGTCGGCTTGCCCCAGGGGGTCACCGGATGACGCCCCCCCGAGGTGCGCCCCTCGCCACCACCATGCGGATGGTCGACCGGGTTCATGACCACGCCGCGCACATGCGGCCGCCGCCCGAGCCAGCGCGAACGGCCGGCCTTGGCAAGGGTCTGGTTCTGATTGTCGGGATTGGATACCGCACCGACGGTGGCCATGCACTCGGCCCGCACCTTGCGCTGCTCGCCCGAGGACAGGCGCAGGATCGCATAGCCCTGATCACGACCGACGAGCTGCACATAGGTCCCGGCGGCGCGCGCAATCTTGCCGCCGGCGCCGGGCCGCAGCTCGATATTGTGCACGATGGTGCCGATCGGCACCGAGCGCAGCGGCATGGCGTTTCCCGGCTTGACGTCGACCTTCTCGCCGGCGACGACGACATCGCCCTCGGCGAGACGCTGCGGTGCCAGGATGTAGGCCAGCTCGCCGTCCTCGTATTTGACGAGGGCGATGAAGGCGGTGCGATTGGGGTCGTATTCCAGCCGCTCGACACGCGCCGGCACATCCCACTTGGAGCGCTTGAAATCAATCTTGCGATAGGTCCGCTTGTGGCCACCGCCGCGGTGGCGCACGGTCATGCGGCCGTGATTGTTGCGGCCGCCGCTTTTTGTCAGCCCTTCGGTGAGTGCCTTCACCGGCTTGCCCTTGTGGAGCTTCGAGCGATCCACGAGAACGAGCCCGCGCTGCGAGGAAGTCACCGGCTTGTACTGTTTGAGTGCCATGCTCTAAAGCCCCGTCGTCACGTCAATGCTGTGGCCCTCGGCGAGGGTCACAATCGCCTTTTTCACGTCCGGCCGGCGTCCGCGGATGCCGCGAAAGCGCTTGACCTTGCCCTTGGTCACCAGCGTGTTGACCTTCTCCACCTTGACGTCGAAGAGCGATTCCACGGCCGCCTTGATCTCGGGCTTGGTGGCATCGCGCGCGACGACGAAGGTCACCTGATTGTGCTCCGATCCGAGCGTCGCCTTCTCGGTGATCACCGGGCGACGGATGACATCGAAATGCCTGAGCGCGGTCATTTCAGCCTCTCCGCGAGTGAATCGAGCGCCGCCTTCGTCAGCACCAGCGTGTCGCGGCGCAGAATGTCATAGACATTGGCCCCCACGCTCGGCAGCAGGTCGATATGGGGAACATTCGCTGCGGCCCGGCGCACATTGTCATTGATCGCGGGCGCATCGATGAAGAGCGCATCCGCGATGCCGAGCTTCTCGAGCTTCTCCCGGAACAGCTTGGTCCGTCCC
>RFKS01000241.1 GCA_003694205.1 Alphaproteobacteria bacterium
GAGGGGGAACTGCGGCACCAGATCCTCGGGTGCCTTGGGGCGGTTGGCCTTGTAATCCGCGTAGAGGTCATTGCGAAAGGTGCGCCGGGCGGCGTCGAAGACCACCGCAAGATGGGTCGGCGCCTCGCCCTCGTTCACGTCCTTCAGCAGCTTGAACAGCATGTTGGAAAAGCCGAAGACGGCATTCACCGGCGTGCCGTCCGATCGCGTCATCGGCGGCAGGGCGTGATAGGCGCGGAAGATGTAGCCCGAGCCGTCGACGAGATAGAGATGGGGGGTCTTCGTCATGCCCGCCTTTGTAGCGAGCGGCTGGCACGAAGGCGAGGCGGAAATGGGCGCGCCACCGTCGCCTGGCTCACGAGGCCCCGATCAGGCGGCCTTGGGCTTCTTGCTCTTGCTGCCGCGGTTGTCCTTCGGCCCGCCGGCGAGGATGAAGAGACGGTCGCAATAGGGGCATTCGACGGTCCCCGCATCGCCGATGTTGAGAAAGACGCGGGGGTGACCAAGCGCCCCCTCGCCGCCATCACAGGCGACGACCTTGTCCTCGACATAAATCGTTTCGGGCGGCGGAATACTCATTGCGATCTGGTCCCTCGGCAGAGTTGTCCCGTCGCTATATAGAGCATGCTGCGATCATATGGAACCGGTGCTGCCGGAGCACCGTCCGTTCGCGCTGAGCAGCCGCGAGAAGCGGCGCGTCGAATCCCCCGCTCAACCGCCCTTCGAGACGGGCCTGATGGCCCTCCTCAGGGCGAGCGGAATCTGGGGCGAACGGAAACTGGAAAACCCGTTCGTCCTGAGCCTGTCGAAGGATGGACGGTGGCATCGCCCTTCGAGACGAGCCTGATGGCCCTCCTCAGGTCGAACGGATGGAAAAATCCGTTCGACCTGAGCAGTCGCGAGAAGCGGCGCGTCGAAGCGTGAACGGCGCGAGAACGAGAGCAATGCCTTGCCCTCTTCCGCCAGATCCTTCGTGATCGACCGCCCCGCATTGACCGCACCGGCAGCGGGTGCTAGCGCAGGGCATCGCGTGCACTTGCGAGACGGGGATCTGTGGTGGACACCGAGGCGGCAATATCGGTTCGCGGGCTGGAAAAGATCTATGGCGGGCGCAGCCCCAAGCGGGCGCTCAAGGGCATCGATCTCGATATCCCGCAAGGCTCGCTCTTCGGCCTCCTCGGCCCCAATGGTGCCGGCAAGTCGACCTTCATCAATATTCTCGCCGGCCTCGTCCGCAAGACGGCGGGAGAGGTCCGGATCTGGGGTTTCGATCTCGACACCAATCCGCGCAATGCCCGGGTCTCGATCGGTGTCGTGCCGCAGGAGCTCGTCTTCGATGCCTTCTTCACACCCTGGGAGATGCTCGAGGTGCAGGCCGGCATGTACGGCGTGCCCAAGCATGAGCGCCGCACCGCCGAGCTCCTGCGCGCGGTGCGCCTGTGGGAGCAGCGGCACGCCTATTCGCGCACGCTTTCGGGCGGCATGAAGCGACGCCTTCTGGTCGCCAAGGCGCTCGTCCATTCGCCGCCGGTCCTGATCCTCGACGAGCCAACCGCCGGTGTCGACATCGAGCTCCGGCAGCTTCTCTGGGATTATGTGCGCGAGTTGCATGCCGCGGGCACCACCATCGTGCTGACGACACACTATCTCGAGGAGGCGGAAGAGCTCTGCGACCGCATCGCGATCATCAATCACGGCGAAGTCGTCGCCTGCGAGCCGACGGCGCAACTGCTGTCGCGGATCGACGAGAAGGAGATCATCCTTCGTTTTGGGACACCGCTCGAGACGGTGCCGCCCGCCTTTGCCGGCTTTCGCAGCCGTCTCGCGCCACCGGATGGCCTGGTCCTGCAGATCTCGCGGCAAGGCGATGATATCGCCGCCATTCTCGGCGCCATCGCCGCTTGCGGCCTGCCGGTCGTCGACCTGTCCACCGACGAGACCGATCTCGAGGACATCTTCCTTCAGATCACGCGCGACGGGGCGCGCGAGGACGCGCGCGCGGAGTGAGCACCGACATCGACATTCTGGTCATCGGCAGCGGTGCCGCCGGGCTCACCGCGGCGCTCACGCTCGCCCGGCATGCGCGCATCGCGCTCGTCTCCAAGGCCGAACTGGGTGCCGGTGCCACGCCGCGCGCACAGGGCGGCATCGCCGCCGTGCTCGCCGCTGGCGATTCCGTTGAGCAGCACATCGCCGACACCCTCGATGCCGGCGCCGGACTGTGCAAGCCGGATGTCGTGCGCTTCGTCGTCGAGCGCGGACCGGAGGCCATCGCCGGCCTCATTCGCCTCGGCGTGCCCTTCACCCGCGGTGACGGGGGCAAGGACGAATTCGCCTATCATCTGACACGCGAGGGCGGCCACTCGGTGCGTCGTGTCATCCATGTCGACGACGCCACCGGCCGGGCGGTGCAGACGGCCCTCGAGGCCCAGGCGCGCGCGGAGCCCAACATCCGCGTGCTCGAGCACCATATGGCGGTCGATCTCATCACCAGTCGCCATCTGCGCGGGGGCAAGCCCGGACCGGAGCGCTGCCACGGCGCCTATCTTTTCGATCGGCGGGCCGGGCGGGTCATCGCCCTGCCGGCGCGGGCGGTGGTGCTTGCCACCGGTGGTGCGAGCCGCGTCTATCTCTACAGCTCGAATCCCGACGGTGCCACCGGCGACGGCATTGCCATGGCCTGGCGTGCCGGCTGCCGGGTGGCGAACATGGAATTCAACCAGTTCCATCCGACCTGCCTCTATCACCCGCAGGCGAAGAACTTTCTCGTCACCGAGGCGCTGCGCGGCGAGGGGGCGCGGCTCACCCTGCCCGACGGCACGTGCTTTCTCGATCGCTATGACCGCCGCGGCGAGCTCGCGCCGCGTGACATCGTTGCCCGCGCCATCGATCACGAGATGAAGCGGCGTGGCCTCGACCATGTGCTGCTCGACATCAGCCACCGCGACCCCGACTTCGTGCTCGCACATTTCCCGACCATCTACCGCCGCTGCCGCGAATACGGGATCGATATCACGAAGGAAGCGATTCCCGTGGTCCCGGCGGCGCATTACAGCTGCGGCGGTGTGCTCGTCGACCGCGCCGGACGGACCGATCTCGACGGCCTTTACTGCATCGGCGAAGCCTCCTGCACGGGGCTGCATGGCGCCAACCGCATGGCCTCGAACTCGCTGCTCGAGTGCCTCGTCTTCGGTCAGGCGGCGGGCGAGGATATCCGGGCACGCCTCGATGATCTCGCGCCACCAGGTGTGCCGCGGCCATGGGACGAGAGCCGGGTCACCGATTCCGACGAGGAGGTCGTGGTCACCCACAACTGGGCCGAGCTCCGGCGCTTCATGTGGGATTATGTCGGCATCGTGCGCAGCGACAAGCGGCTCGAGCGCGCCCGGCACCGCATCGACCTCCTGCGTCAGGAGATCGCCGACTATTACGGCAATTTCCGGGTCACGCCCGACCTGCTCGAGCTGCGCAACCTTCTCGAGGTCGCGGACCTGATCGTCCGCTCGGCGATGGCGCGGCGCGAATCGCGCGGCCTGCATTACTCCCTCGACCACCCGCAAACGGAGCCCGAGGGAAAAGACACCATTCTCGCCCCCTGAGCGCGGCCGCACCGGTCGTTCGAATTGATGCGAATCGCAAGACTTCCTTAGTGGGCGCCGCGGTATTCTGACCGGGCGGGAAAGGAGGCATCGCGACATGCGTCGCCACACGCTCGGGCACAGGGACATCGCGCACTTTCTGCGGGACGGGCGCGGCGGAACGCTGACGCTGACCGCGATCGTCTTTCCCGTCCTCATCGGTTTTGCCGGTCTCGCGCTCGATGGGGCGAACTGGTATGCGCAACGCCGCGCGACGCAGAACATGGTCGACGCGGCGGCCATCGCCGCTGCCTATGCAAAGCTCGACGGCCAGGCGCTCGACCAGATCACGGCCGTTGCCCGCGCCGAGGCCGAACGCAACGGCTTTGATGCGACCGCGGGCGATTCGATCAGCGTCGCCGAGGCGACGGGCGGGCCGGTCGGGGCCTCGCTGCCGCTCGTCACCGTCCGCATCACGCACAACACCCCGCTCTATGTCGCCCAGATCCTGATGAGCCGCGCCAGCGTCAACATCTCGGCGCGGGCGGTGTCGGGGGTGCGCAATCTCGGCCCGCAATGCATCATCTCGCTCGACGAGACGGCGGCGCGGGCGATCGAGTTCACCGGCAGCACGACAGCGGACATCGGTTGCGGCGTGGCGGCCAATTCCGACAGTGCGGAAGCGCTCTATATCGGCGGCAGCGCCATCCTGCAGGCCAATCCGGCGCAAGCCTTCGGGGACATCGCCATCGAGGGCAATGGCGAGCTCATCTCGCAGCTGCCGCCCTTGCCTTTCTCGCCGCGCGTGCCCGATCCCTTCGCCGGCCTGCCCGCGCCGCCGCGCAGTGCCCCCTGCGATGCCACGATCACCAACGGCACCGACCTCTCGAGCCTGCTGCCCGGGCTCGCGGCGACGGGGCTTGCCGACGGCTTCATCACGCTGTGCGGCGATGTCCAGCTCGCCGGCACGCTCGCGCTGCCGCCGGCGACCTATGTCATCAAGGGCGATCTTGACGTCAAGGCGAACGCCAATGTCACCGGCAGCGGGGTCACCTTCATCCTCACCAATGACGATCCCGCCGACACCGGCCGGCTGACCAATTTCGGCAGCAATGCCACGGTGTCCCTGACCGCGCCGACGAGCGGCACCTGGCAGGGTCTGCTCTTCTATCAGGATCCGCTCGCTCCCTGTGCGGTCAATCAGCCGAACAAGTTCACCGGCGGGCCAACGATGTCGCTCGACGGGGTGATTTACGCGCCCGCCTGCGCGGTCGAATTCCGCGGCAATACGGCGAACAGCAACGGCTGCCTGCAGATCGTCTCGCGCACGGTGAGCTTTTCGGGCAATTCGACGGTCAAGAACGAACCCACCGCCTGCCAGCAGTTCGGCCTCAACAGTGCGGGCTCGGGGCAGCAGCAGGTGGTCCTGCTCGAATAGGAGTGCGCCCGGATGCCTGGTTACCTTCGATCTTCCGTGCGGCGTTTCCGCCATGCCCGGGCGGGCAATGTGCTGGTGGAGACCGCGCTCGTCGCGACGGTGCTCGGCGTTCTCGCCATCGGCTCCATCGATTTCGGTCTCGCCTATATGCGCCAGTCGATGATCGACAATGCGGTGCGCGCCGGCATGCAGTTTGCGCTTGCGCGGCACCCCTCGATGGGGGAGATCGTCGATGGCGTGGTGACGACGCAGAATGTGCGCGATGCGGTGTGGAAGGCGACCGACTATCTCACCGCCGACCCCGGCGATCCGCCACTCAGCGTCAGCTTTTCCTGCGAGTGTCCCGACGGCACGGCGGTCGCCTGCACCTCGACCGCGGTCTCGACGCTCGCCTGCAGCGACCGGCGGACCTATCTCAATATCCGTCTCCAGAACGACTATGACCTCCTCTTCGCCTATCCCGGGCTCGGGCGCACCCTTGCGCTCGTCGGCGAGGGGGCGGTGCGGCTCAATTGAGGGCGCGGGCGATGCGGCGGAAAGAAGCGCGGGGCCACCGGACAGCGGCACGTTTTCTGCGCTGCCATAAGGGAGCGGCGGGGGTCGAGTTCGCGCTCGCCCTGCCGCTCGTGCTCGCCCTTTTCTTCACCGTCATCGAGGGCGGGCGGCTCGCCTACACGCAGGCGGCGCTCTATTTCGCCGCCCAGGAGGCGACGCGCTATGCCATCGTGCGCGAGGGCCAGGTGAGCGATGACGAAATCCGTGACTTCGCGGCCTCGAAACTGTTCGGACTGAGGCCCAGCCTTGCTGTGGTGACCGTGCAGTCGCCGATCGACCCGACGGTCAACACCTCGGAGTACACGGTGGCGATCAACTACAGCTTCACCCCACTCTTTCCCTATCTACCCCGGGGCACGTTGACCCTGAGCGCGCAATCGAGCGGCTTTATCGCCTTCCCGCCGGTACTGCCGGGCGGCGGGTCCTAAGACGGTGGGGAAAAGGGGAGAGGCATGGCGCACCCGACAGGATTCGAACCTGTGGCCTCTGCCTTCGGAGGGCAGCGCTCTATCCAGCTGAGCTACGGGTGCCTCAAAGCCGCCTGAGAAGCGGCCGGACAGTAGCCGATATCGGACCACCTTGCAAACCCCTCGCACGGCAGGCGTGACAACCACCCTTGACTCTTCGACGACAAGAACAAAACATGAACACATGAGTCGTGATCCTCTCGATATCGTGCCCGCCGGGCGGACGGTTCGGCTCGCTGCGCTCAAGGCCATGCTCAATGCCGGGGTGGGAGCGGGGACGGCGGCGGCAGCATCCCCGCCGGTGGTGCGGGAACGCAGCCTGTCGCTCGGCGTGCCGGTGATCGACCACGCCCTCGCCCACCTGCCGGCCGCGGCGGTGCATGAGCTGGTGCCCGAAAGCGGGTGCGATGTCGCCGCGGCGACGGGCTTTCTGCTCGCGCTGGCGCTCACGCTCAGGCGGGATGACGCGACAGCCGACCGCCCGATCCTGTGGCTGACGCGACGCGGCGCGCTTCAGGAGGCGGGTGCGCTCTCGGGCCACGGGCTCGTCGATCTCGGCGTCGATCCGGGGCGCCTCATCCTCGCCGCCGCCCGCCGCGACGAAGATGTGCTCTGGGCGCTCGAGGAAGCGGCACGCGCGGGCGCGGTGGCGCTCGCCGTGGGCGAGGTCGCGAAGGCCGATCTCAAGGCGACGCAGCGGCTCGCGCTCGCTGCCCGCGAGCAGGGCTGTCCCGTGCTTCTGCTGCGCGAGGCGCGTGGGCTTGCCC
>RFKS01000242.1 GCA_003694205.1 Alphaproteobacteria bacterium
AGCCGCCGCCAACCCCGAACATGCCCGACAGAAAGCCGACGATCGCACCGATGCCGATCAGGAGAAAGATGTTGAGGGACATCTCCGCGATCGGCAGATAAAGCGCCATGACGGCCCGGGCACCTTGAAAGAAGGCTGCAGCGACCTCTCTTCCTAGCGCAGGCCGGCCAGCCTTCGCAACTCGCCGCGCACTCAGTCCATGATGCCGAGACTGCGTCCGTAGGCGCGGTAGGTGTCGCTGCCGATGGCACGTCGGTTGGCCTCGCGGCGCTTCTCGAGGGGTTGTTTGCGCACCGCCGCGAGCCGCCGGGCATAATGGTCATCGAAGGGATCGACGCCAAAGCCGATGATGATGCGGTTCATGAAATTGTAGAGCGCCGTCACCCTGGCCGCGTCGGCGACCGCGCGCTCCGGCCAGCCGGCGGCGAGGATGGCGTCGACATGCGCCTTCGTCAGGGCCTCCGGCTCCTTGGTCAGCAGCCGGACATAGGCAAGGATCGGGCGCAGGCGGTCGGGCAGCGGCGCCGTGTCAGGGTCGTCGAGCAGCCGGTCGACGACGCCTTCCCCGATGCCGAAGGACTCGGCGTACATGCGGTGCGCATTCAGGCAGTAGCGACAGCCGTTGAGCCCGGAGACATAGGCGGCGATGAGCTCGCGCTCGGCGATGCCGAGCGGGCTCTCGCCGCGCAGGATGCAGTCGTGATAGGCCAGCATCTCAGCCCAGCCTTCAGGGAAGGCCCGGATCACGTCGGCAAGGTTGGTCGGTTCGGGAAGCGAGGGCAGAAAGGGCATGCGGGTTGTCCCCCTGTCGCGTGCGAAAAGCGTGCAATCGGCCGTGCCGGCGCGGCGGTTCAGTCCGGCGACGGACCATTCTCCGCCAGCACGTGGCCGGCAAGATAAAGTGATCCGGTTACGAGAACCAGAGACTCGGCGCCACCGCGCGCGGCAATCGCTTCGAGTGCCGATCCGACATCGGCGGCGATGCGCCCATTGATTCCGAGATCGCCGGCAGCGGCCGCGATGCTGGCCGCGGGGTGCGCTGCCTCGACCCCCGGAATGGCGACGGCGGTGACGCTGTCGGCGATTCCGAGAAACGGCCGCAGGAAGGCGGCGGGGTCGCGATTGGCGAGCATGCCGACAACGAGATGAACGGGTCTGAGATCGCCGCTGATGCGCAACAGCGCCTGTCTCAGGGCGCGTGCCGCCGCCGGATTGTGCGCACCGTCGATCCACAGTTCGGCGGTCGGCGGCAGGCGGTCGCGCAAGGGACCGTGGGCGAGTCGCTGCAGGCGCGCCGGCCAGCGCACCCAGCCGAGACCGGCGCGGATGGCCGCCTCGGGAATGGCCACCGCGTTCTGCGTACGCATCAGGGCAACCGCAATTCCCGCGTTGATCGCCTGATGCGGACCGACGAGCACCGGTGCCGGCAGGTCAAGAAGGCCCGCACGGTCGCGATAGACGAGCCGCGCCTCGCCGCGCCCACCGCTGCGCAGGGCGGCGCGCCAGTCGCGACCATGGATCGTGAGCGATGCGTCGAGTGCCTCTGCCCGGGTGCGGATGACGGCCTCGACGCGTGCCGCCTGCGGCCCGACCACAGCCGGCACGCCCGCCTTCAGGATTCCCGCCTTCTCCGCGGCGATGGCCGGCAGGGTATTGCCGAGCCAGGCCTCGTGATCGCGTGCCACCGGGGTGATCGCGACCGCGGCCGGACGGGCGACGACATTGGTCGCATCGAGACGCCCACCGAGCCCGACCTCGAGGACGAGGAGATCGGCCGGCAGCCGGGAAAAGGCGAGAAATGCGGCCGCCGTGGTGATCTCGAAAAAGGTGATCGGATCGCCGCCATTGACAGCCTCGACCTCCGCGAGCAGCGAGACGAGATCATCATCGCCGATGAGACGCCCGGCGAGCCGGATCCGCTCATTGAAGCGCACGAGATGCGGCGAGGTATAGACATGGACGCGAAGTCCGGCCGCTTCCGCGATCGCCCGCGCGGTTGCCACCACCGAGCCCTTGCCGTTGGTTCCCGCGACATGAAGCACCGGTGGCAGCTTCTGCTCGGGGCGGCCAAGCTTCTCGAGCAGCCGCTCCATGCGCCCCAGCGAGAGGTCGATTGCCTTCGGATGCAGCCTGATGAGACGGTCGAGAATCGTGTCGAGCCCGGCCTGCCCGACGGCGTGCTCGGTCACGCCGTCACTCCGCGGCGGCGCCGGCGGCGGCACCGGCAGGCATGAGAAGCCCGGTAAGCCGGATCAGGGTCTCGCGCAGCTCGCCGCGCGGCACCACCATGTCCAGCATGCCGTGCTCGAGCAGATATTCGGCGCGCTGAAAGCCCTCGGGCAGCCTCTCGCGGATCGTCTGCTCGATGACGCGCGGCCCGGCAAAGCCGATCAGCGCACCGGGCTCCGCGATCTGGATGTCGCCGAGCATGGCAAAGGATGCCGTGACCCCGCCGGTGGTCGGGTCGGTGAGAACGACGATATAAGGAAGGCCCGCCTCCTTCACCATGTCGACGGCAACAGTGGTCCGCGGCATCTGCATCAGCGACAGGATGCCTTCCTGCATCCGCGCGCCACCAGCGGCGGTAAACACGATGAGCGGTGCCCGGCGCGCGACCGCCTCCTCGGCGGCACGGATCAGCGCCTCGCCGACGGCCATCCCCATCGAACCGCCCATGAAGAAGAAATTCTGTACCGCGATGACGGCGGGGCGGCCGCCGAGCATGCCGTGTGCCACCCTGATCGCATCGCGGTCGCCGGTGGCGCCACGGGCCGCCTTCAGGCGATCGCTGTATTTCTTGGTGTCCTTGAAGCGAAGCGGGTCGTCCTTGACCGCGGGCGGGTCGACAAGCGTGTAGGCGCCGTCGTCGAACAGCATCTTCAGGCGGACATCGGGCGCGATGCGCTCGTGATGACCGCAATTGGCGCAGACATGGAGCGCGGCGGCGAATTCCTTGTGGAAGATGAGCTGCCCGCAGCCCTTGCACTTGTGCCACAGATTGTCCGGCGACTCGCGACGACGCATGACCCGCGACAGCCGCGGCCGCACATAATCGGTGAGCCAGTTCATGGCGCCTCGTCCTCTCTTGCCCCCTGCACCGCTCGCGACAAGTCTTGCACGAAAGCGGTGACAGCGTCCACAAGCCCCTCTTGCGGCCGGCCCTCGGCGTCGGTATGTGCCGCGATCTCGCCGACGATCGCCGAGCCGACCACCGCCGCATCGGCATGGCTCGCGACCGCGGCCGCCTGTTCGGGGGTGCGGATGCCGAAGCCAACCGCGAGCGGCAGCCGGGTGGCGGCGCGCAGGCGCCCCACAGCGGCCGCGATATCGGCATCAAGTGCGCTTTTCGTTCCCGTGATCCCGGCGACCGAGACATAGTAGAGAAAGCCGGAAGCGCCGTCGAGAACGCGCGGCAGCCGGCGGGCATCGGTGGTCGGTGTCGCGAGGCGGACGAGGTCGAGCCCGGCGGCGCGGGCGGGCAGACGCAGTTCGGCATCTTCCTCAGGCGGCAGGTCGACGAGGATGAGCCCGTCGACGCCGACCCCCGCGGCGCGGTCGACGAAGGCCTCGATGCCGAAGCTCAGCACCGGATTGACATAGCCCATGAGGACGATCGGTGTCGCATTGTCGTCCCTGCGGAAGCGCTCGACCATGTCGAGCGTCCGGCGCAGGGTAATGCCGGCGCGGAGCGCGCGCTGATTGGCCTCCTGGATCGCCGGCCCGTCGGCCATTGGATCGGTGAAGGCGATGCCGAGCTCGATCAGGTCGGCGCCGGCTGCGGGCAGGCGGGCGAGGATCGCCTCGCTGGTCGCAAGATCAGGATCACCGGCGGTGACG
>RFKS01000243.1 GCA_003694205.1 Alphaproteobacteria bacterium
CCCTCGCCCTCGGGCAGGTCGCGGTGCTTGCGCACGAAGCGCGTGGCGATGCGAATGAGGACCTTGAATCCGGCCGGCGCGGGGCCGATGTCGTCGACCCAGAAGAGCGCGTCGTGGCGCGCCAGCTCGCGGGCGACGACGAGAAAGCGGATCGAATGACGCAGGCTTCCGCGCAACGCAGTTTCCTCAGATCTTCCACGCGCTGTGAATGGCGCAGACACCGCCCGAGAGCAAGCGATAGCCGACGCGACCGAAGCCCGCGCCGGCGATCTCCGCGGCGAAGGCCTCGGGCGGCGGAAAGCGGCGGATGCTCTCGACGAGATAGACGTAGGAGTCGGCATCCCCCGCGACCCAGCGGCCGAGCGTCGGGATGATGCGTTCGGAATAGCGCTCATAGAGGCGATCGAAGAAGGGAAGGGCGAGCCGCGGGCAGAATTCGAGGCAGAGAAACTGCCCGCCATAGCCGAGCACGCGCCTGGCCTCGGCCAGCGCGCGGGCGCGATGCGTCACATTGCGGATGCCGAAGGCGATGCTATAGGCGTCGAAGCGGCGATCGGCGACCGGCAGGGCTTCGGCATCGGCGCACAGCCATTCGATCTCGCCCGGGAGGGGCGCGCGGGCGAGGCGCCGGCGGCCGACATCGAGCATCGCCTCATTGATGTCGACCACCGTGACATGGCCCCGGCCGGCGCTCGCCTTGAGAAAGCGGAAGGCGATGTCGCCGGTGCCGCCGGCGACGTCGATGAGGCGCATGCCGGGGCGCGGCGCGAGGCTGTCGATGAGGCTGGACTTCCACAGCCGGTGCAGGCCGCCGCTCATGAGATCGTTCATCAGGTCGTAGCGGTCAGCGACGCTTTCGAAGACGCCGCGCACGAGGCGACCCTTTTCGCTCTCGGGGACGAGCCGGGAGCCGAAATGGGCGATTCCGCTGCCGGGCTCGGGCGTGCTTGACATTGGCATTGTCCCGTGAAATGGCGCCGGCGGACCATAGCGAATGGGCGCCCACGACGCCAGTGGGGTGCGCGCCCGAATCGAGGGAGTAGGAGGGTTGCCCGAGTTGCCCGAGGTGGAGACCGTCTGTCGCGGTTTGCGGCCGCTCCTCGAGGGGCGTCGCATTGCTGCCGTTGAGGTGCGGCGACACGATCTGCGGCGGCCGGTTCCGGCCGATCTTGCGCATCGTCTCGAGGGTCGCCGCATCGAGGCGGTGCGACGCCGCGCCAAATACGGCCTCGTCGCACTGTCGGGCGGTTCCACCCTTCTTTTCCACCTCGGCATGTCCGGACGATTCCGGCATGTGCGGGCCGGTGCCAATGACACCGCGCCGGCTGCACATGACCATGTAGTACTTGAGACCGATGCCGGCGACCGGGTCGTCTTCAACGATGCCCGACGGTTCGGCCTCCTCGTGCTCGCCGACTCGGCAATGCTCGATGCCCATCCGCTGCTGCGCGATCTCGGTCCCGAGCCGCTCGATGATGCGTTCACGCCCGGCTATCTCCGCCGCGCCCTTGCGCACCGGCGGACGAGCCTCAAGGCGGCGCTGATGGACCAGCGACTCGTCGCCGGGCTGGGCAATATCTATGTCGCCGAGGCGCTGCACCGCGCGCGCCTGTCGCCGCGCCGCGGCACACACTCGATCGGGCCGGCACGCGCCGCACGTCTCGTTGCGGCGATTCGCGCGGTCCTCGAAGAGGCGATCGCCGCCGGCGGCTCGAGTCTCAGGGATCATGCGCGGGTCGATGGCGGCCTCGGCTATTTCCAGCACCGCTTCCGGGTCTATGACCGGGCTGGGGCGCCCTGTCCGCGGGCCGACTGTGGCGGCACGATCCAGCGCCTCGTACAGGCGGGCCGCTCGACATTCTGGTGCGCCGGCTGCCAGCGCTGAGGCACTTCCCTTTTGCATTGCGAAGGCGGGGAGGCTAGGAAGAAGCCCTGCCGTCGCGAGCGGCGGATGTGAGGGACCCACGGGGATAGGCCATGTCTTACGAGACCATTCTCCTCGACAAACGCGAGGCGATCGGAATCATCACGCTCAATCGGCCGCAGGCACTGAACGCCTTCAACAAGCAGCTCATGGACGAGCTCACACAGGCGGTGCGCGAGCTCGAGGCGGACGATGAGATCGGCTGCATGATCATCACCGGCAGCGAGAAGGCCTTCGCCGCCGGCGCCGATATCAAGGAAATCGCCGACAAGAGCTATGCCGAGGTGCTTGCGGAAGATCTCATCACCGCCAACTGGGAAGAGGTCACCCGCGCCCGCAAGCCGGTGATCGCCGCGGTCGCCGGCTATGCGCTTGGCGGCGGCTGCGAACTGGCGATGATGTGCGACATCGTGATCGCCGCCGAGAACGCCCGTTTCGGCCAGCCCGAGATCACCATCGGGGTCATCCCCGGCGCCGGCGGGACGCAGCGCCTGACGCGCGCGATCGGCAAGGCCATGGCGATGGACATGATCCTGACCGGGCGGCAGATGGATGCCCGGGAGGCGCTGGCGGCGGGGCTCGTGAGCCGCGTCGTGCCCACTGAGGATCTGATGGACGAGGCGATCAAGATCGCCGAACGAATCGCCGCCTTCTCGCGGCCGGCGGTGATGATCGCCAAGGAGGCCGTCAACCGCGCCTTCGAGACGACCCTGGCCGAGGGTGTCCGCTTCGAGCGCCGCGTCTTCCATTCGCTGTTCGCCTTCGAGGACCAGAAGGAAGGCATGCAGGCCTTCATCGAAAAGCGACGTCCGCAGTTCCGGAATCGCTGACCACGGCGATCGACGGTTGACCTCGGACCCTGCCGGCGATATAGAGCCGGGCAGTTTTCAAGGGGCGCCGCGACCGAGCGGCGCCGCTTGCCTCTCGGAGTGGAAGCGATGGCGCATACACCGCAAGCAAAAAAGCGTATCCGGCGCAATCTGCGTCGCCAGGAGATCAACAAGGCACGGCGGTCCCGCATCCGCACCTTCATCAAGAAGGTGGAGGCGGCGATCGAAGGCGGTGACCGGGAGGCGGCGGAGCAGGCTCTAAGGGCCGCCGAGCCGGAGATTCGTCGCGGCGTGAGCAAGGGCGTGCTGCACCGGAACACGGCCTCGCGCAAGGTGTCGCGCCTCGCCCGGAAGGTCAATCTGCTCAAGGCCTGATCGACTCGGAAGGCGGTCCCTCTGAGTCGCCATTCCGAGTCGCCCCACAGTAGGATGTCCTCGTGCGAGCCACACGATATGCGTGTGGCTCGATTTCGTTGCGCCGTGAACAAAAGCGGACGCCGGCAAGGTGCGAGGAGGGCGCCGCCCCAGATGTAGTAGGCGTCCCGGAAGGGGACACAGCGGCCGCAAAAAAATGGCCGCCGCCCATCGCGAATCGGTTGCGGGCTTCCTGGCGCGACGGTACCTTCTTTTCCCGCAGTCACCTGCGACGTCCATGTATGAAGTGGATTTGCAGTATTCGACACGTGCTATGAAGTTATGTGTCGAAATGGGGGGATTTCGTGGTCAATGTCGAGTAAAGAAAAGAAAGATTAAGAAAGATATTGTGAGAGACGGAGGAGGCGATATCAGACCGATCTGGGGGGTGTCCGGCATGGCGAGGGGAAATTCGAAAGACGCGACGTGTCAGTACTTGGGGACCCTCGAGGTCATCGAGGGGGCGCGATCCGGGAGGTGCCGCAAGACGGACCTTGGCGGATCGACCGGGGCCAACAGATGTGAATGAGTGGAATGCGGACGTGTCACTGAAGACAAGGTCGAAGGATCGTCCGGCGCCCCGTGACGGGGCCGCGACGACGCAGCATTGGCGCTGGGTGCGGGCGCAACTGGAGCGGGAATACGGGTCGGCGCAATATGAGCGCTGGCTCAAGCCGCTTCGTCTCGATGCCGTGGAATCGGGCGTGGCCCGCATCCATGTCCCCACGGACTTCATGCGCGACTGGGTGGAACGCAATTATCTGACCCGCATCCGCACCCTGCTGGCGGCCGGGCCGGAGCCGGTGTCGGATGTCTGTGTCCTGGTCGGCGACGGCGCAGGGTCGGCGGAACCCGCGGCCGACGGGGCGCCGGCGCCAAGGCGGGGCCCGCGGCGGGGCGCCGTCACCGTTCGCCGCCCGGGCAATGGTGCCAATGTTGCCGTCGGCGAGGACAGTTTCGGTGGCCGGCTCGAGCCACGTTACAGCTTCGACCGCTTTGTGGTCGGCAAGTCGAACGCCTTCGCCCACGCCGCCGCCCGGCGCGTGGCCGAATCCCGTTCCATACCGTTCAATCCCCTGTTTCTCCACGGCGGCGTGGGGCTCGGCAAAACCCATCTCATGCATGCTATCGCCTGGGAATACATGAAGAATTTTCCGGAACGGAAGGTCGTCTACATCTCGGCCG
>RFKS01000244.1 GCA_003694205.1 Alphaproteobacteria bacterium
GGTCGCGCGCGACGTGCAGCGGGTGCTGCAGACCTACAAGTCGCTGCAGGACATCATCGCCATTCTCGGCATGGACGAGCTTTCGGAGGAGGACAAGCTGATCGTCGCGCGGGCGCGCAAGATCCAGCGCTTCCTCAGCCAGCCCTTCCACGTCGCCGAGGTGTTCACCGGCTTTCCCGGCGTCTTCGTCGAGCTCGAGGACACGATCAAGGGCTTCGCCGCGATCGTCGCCGGCGAGTGCGACGACATGCCGGAGGCGGCCTTCTACATGGTGGGCACCATCGAGGATGCCCGTGCCAAGGCGGAAAAGCTCGCCGCCGAGGCGGCCTAGGCCGAAACGAGGAACGGGGACGCCGACATGGCCGATCAGATGCATTTCGAGCTCGTCACGCCGGAACGCAGGCTTCTCGACATGCACGTCGCACATGTCGTGGTGCCGGGCGCGGAAGGCGATTTCGGCGTCCTGCCCGGCCATGCGCCGGTGATCTCCACCGTCCGCCCGGGCCTGATCGAGATCTTCGAGACCGAGCCCGGCGAGGCAAAGCGCCTTTTCTTGAAAGGCGGATTTGCCGAAGTCGGCCCCGACGGTCTCGTCGTCCTTGCCGAGGACGCGATCGATCCGGCATCGGTCGATCGCGCGCAGCTCGAGACCGAGATCCGCAATGCCGGGGAGGACCTTGCCGATGCAGGCGACGATCGCGAGCGGGCCCGGCTCGAGAAGGAGCTTGCCTGGCGACAGGCACTGCTCGCAATTATCGCGACCTAGGCCCCTTCTGCCATCGCCATCTTGACGCATGCGGTCCCGACGCCGATATGCGACGGCGCCGGGTCCCGTTGCGGAACGGCAACAACTTTTGACCGAGTTTCGTGGCCGGTCTAGACTTGCACTCTTGGCGATCGGTTGGCCGGTTGCATGATGTGGACAAGCGAACCGCTTGGGGAGGTGCCGCTCATGAGCCCGCGTTGGACCCTCGACTCGATCCCCTGGGACAAATTCCAGCCCGACAAGGTGACCCCGGACCTGCTCGCGATCGTCAAGGCGGCGTCGCTTGTGGAAGCCAATGCCGCCGATTATGTCACCTATCTCAACCGCGTCTTTGTTGACGATGCCGACTTCCGCGCGGCGGCCGAGGTCTGGGGCCGCGAGGAGGAACAGCACGGCGCCGCGCTCGGGCGCTGGGCCGAGATGGCCGACCCCCAATTCTCTTTCGAGCGGAGCCTTGCGCTCTTTCGTGACGGGTACCGCATCCCGCTCGATGCCGAGCAGTCGGTGCGCGGCAGCCGCGCCGGAGAGCTGATCGCCCGCTGCGTCGTCGAGACCGGGACCTCGTCCTTTTACTCTGCCATCCGCGATGCCACCGAGGAACCGGTGCTGAAGGAGATTTGCCGCCGCATCGCGAGCGACGAATTTTTCCACTACCGGCTCTTCCACAAGCACTTCAAGCGCTATCAGGCAAGCGAGCGGCTGGGGCCGCTGGCGCGGCTCAAGGTAGCCTTCGGACGCGCCGAGGAGGCCGAGGACGACGAACTGGCCTATGCCTATTTCGCCGCCAATGTCCTGCCCAAGGACCCGCAGACGCCCTATGACCGGGAGACCTGCGCGCACGCTTATTGGCGGCGCGCGATGAGCCTCTACAGGAGGCATCATGTCGATACCGCAGCGCGCATGATCCTGCGCGCGGCAGCGGTCAATCCCGATGGCCGGATCGCGGATCTGGTATCGCGCGCCGGCTGGCGCTACGTCGCCTGGCGCCGCGAAAGACTCGCCCGCGCGGCGTGAGGCGGTCCCTGCGGGCTCAGCCCTCCATTCCGCCCATCGCGAGCAAGCGCTGCCACTGTGCCGGGCTCACCGGCATCACCGACAGGCGCGGCTGGCGCACCAGCGCGAGATCGGCGAAGGCGGGATCGGCCTTGATCTCGGCGAGCGTCACCGGGCGCTTCAGGGCCGTCACGGTCGCGACATCGACGAGGCCGGATTTCGGATCATTCGGGTCGTCATAGAAAGC
This sequence comes from Alphaproteobacteria bacterium, assembly GCA_003694205.1. Taxonomy (GTDB): domain Bacteria; phylum Pseudomonadota; class Alphaproteobacteria; order Sphingomonadales; family Rhodothalassiaceae; genus J134. Next base: position 2,007 of record RFKS01000244.1, read on the forward strand.
GCGCACAATGCGCACGATGCCGACGATCCGCCGCTCCTTGCCCGAATGGTAGAAGAAAGCCTCGTCGCCGAGCGCCATGCGCCGCATATTGCCCAGCGCCTGGGCATTGCGCACGCCGTCCCAGTGGGTCCGTCCGGCTCGCATCTGGTCGTCCCACGACCAGGTGCCGGGCTCGCTTTTCACCAGCCAGTAGGCCATCGTCGTCAGTCCTCGATGCGCGCCCAGCGGCCAAGCAGCGCGGCGAAGGGGTGGATCTCGACGCGGGCGAAGAGTCCCGCCTGCGCATAGGGGTCGTTCTCGGCGAAAAGCCGCGCCGCGGTCTCGCTCGCGGCATCGATGACGATAAGGCTGCCGACCGGTTTCTCCTCCGCATCACGCAGGGGTCCGGCGAGCTTGAGGCGGTCGCCGGCATCGGCGAGATAGTCGAGATGGGCCTGCCGGGCGGTGGCGCGGATGGCGCGGCCGCCGTCCTTGTCATGGGCGATGATCGCGAAAAGGGACATCAGAGCTCCTCTGCTTTCAGGGGTCGGGCGAGCAGGCCCTCGACAACGGCGCCCACCCGGGCGTCGGGCGCGAGCAGGGCCACCACCGCGTCGGTGATCGGCATCTCGACGCCGTGTTCGCGGCCGAGACGGGCGACCACCTCGGCGCTCCACACGCCCTCCGCCACCGAGCGCCGTTCGGCGAGGACATCGGCGGCGCGACGGCCCTCGCCCAGCGCTTTGCCGAGCGACATGTTGCGCGACTGTTCGGACGAGCAGGTGAGGATGAGGTCGCCGACGCCCGAAAGCCCCATCAGGGTCTCGCGCCGTGCCCCCATGGCGATGCCGAAGCGGGTCATTTCGGCAAGTCCGCGGGTGATCAGCGCGGCGCGGGCGTTCTCGCCCAGCCGCAGGCCGGCGACGACGCCACAGGCGATGGCGAGCAC
>RFKS01000245.1 GCA_003694205.1 Alphaproteobacteria bacterium
CGCGCCACAGGCGCTGACGATCGAGGACCTCGATCCGGCCGCAGTCGAACGCGAAAAGTCCGTCCTCGGCGAGCAGGCGCGGGCCTCCGGCAAGCCGGAGGCGATCATCGAGAAAATGGTCGAGGGTCGCCTGCGCAAGTTCTACGAAGAGGTCGTCCTGATGAAGCAGGTCTCGGTCGTCGATCCCGATCGGCGGATCGAGGAGGTCATCGCCGCGGCATCGAAGGAGGCGGGGGCACCGGTCACGGTGACCGGCTTTGCGCGCTTCGCGCTCGGCGAGGGCATCGAGAAGAAGGACTCGGATTTTGCCGCCGAGGTGCAGGCCGCGGTCGGCGGTTGATCCTGCCGTCGGGAGATTCGATGCAAGGGCCTGACGTCGTCCCGACGTCGGGCCCTTTTTCACGCGTTGCGCCGGTCATCCCTTGTGGCGCTGGCAGGGACAAGCCGTTAAGCTACGCGCGCTTGCATGGAAGGAACGACCGCTTCAACAGGGCCCGGCAATGACGACACCAAGATATAAACGCATATTGCTCAAGCTGTCAGGCGAGGCACTCATGGGGGCCGGCAGCTACGGCATCGACCCCGAAGTGATCGATCGCATCGCCGGCGAGATCGAGCTTGCGCGCGGCCTTGGGGTCGAGATCTGCGTTGTCGTCGGCGGCGGCAACATCTTTCGCGGCCTGTCGGCCGCAGCGTCCGGCTTCGACCGTGCGTCGGCGGACTATATGGGCATGCTGGCGACCGTCATGAACGCACTCGCGGTGCAGAACGCGCTCGAGAAGCGCGGCGTGCACACGCGCGTGCTGTCGGCGATTCCGATGGCGAGCATCTGCGAGCCCTATATCCGCCGCCGTGCAATCCGTCACATGGAGAAGGGGCGGGTGGTGATCTTCGCCGCCGGAACCGGCAATCCCTTCTTCACCACCGACACCGCCGCCGCCCTGCGCGCCGCCGAGATGTCGTGCCAGGCCCTGCTGAAGGGGACCCAGGTCGACGGCGTCTATTCGGCGGACCCGAAAACGCATCCCGATGCCGAGCGTTATGACCGGCTCAGCTACATGGACGTGCTGCGCCGCGATCTGAAGGTGATGGACGCCTCGGCGGTCAGTCTTTGCCGCGAGAACGGAATTCCCATATTGGTGTTCTCGATCCAGGAAAAGGGCGAGCTGTGCCGCGTGCTCGAAGGCAACGGGCGCGCCACGATCGTGGGGGAGGAGCAGAAGTCATGACCGATCCGAATCTGAAGGATATCGAACGGCGCATGCGGGGCGCCATCGAGGCGCTCCGGCACGAATTCGCGGGACTGCGCACCGGGCGCGCCTCGGCCGCCATTCTCGAGCCGATCACGGTCGAGGTTTACGGATCGCAGATGCCGCTCAACCAGGTGGCGACGATCTCGGTTCCCGAGCCGCGCATGCTCTCGGTACAGGTCTGGGACCGCGGCAATGTCAGTGCCGTGGACAAGGCCATCCGCAGCTCCGGGCTCGGTCTCAATCCGCAGACCGAAGGCAATGTGCTGCGCATCCCGATCCCCGAGCTGAGCGAGGAGCGTCGCCACGAACTGACCAAAGTTGCCGGCAAATATGCGGAACAGGCACGGATCGCGGTGCGCAATGTGCGCCGCGACGGGATGGATCAGATCAAACGTCTCGAAAAGGCCGGCGAATTGAGCGAGGATGAGTCGCACAAATGGTCGGAACGGGTGCAGAAGCTGACCGACGAGATCATCAAGGAGATCGACGAGATGCTCGCCCGGAAGGACGAGGAGATATTGCAGGTCTGATGCTGTCGGCACAGGCGATCGAGAAGACGGCGGCCGGCCGCGTGCCGCGTCACATTGCCATCATCATGGACGGCAATGGACGCTGGGCCGCGGCGCGACGGCTGCCGCGGGCGATCGGCCACCGACGCGGCGCGGATGCCGTGCGCCGGGCGGTCGAGGGTTGCATCGCGCAGGGTGTGTCGGTGCTGACGCTCTATGCCTTCTCATCGGAAAACTGGAAGCGGCCGGCGGACGAGATCGAGGATCTGATGGCGCTCTTGCGCATCTATCTCGAGCGCGAGATCGACGAGCTCGACCGCAATCAGGTCCGGGTGCGCTTCATCGGGGATCGCGGACCCTTTTCCGAGGATCTGCGGGCGCTGATCTCGGAAGCCGAGAGCCGGACGCGCGGTAATGGGCGGCTGACCCTGGTGATCGCCCTCAATTATGGCGGGCGCGCGGAAATCGTCGAGGCCTGCCGTCGCATCGCACGCGACGTGGCGGAGGGGCGGCTCGATGTGGAGGCGATCGACGAGGCGGCGCTGGCGGCGCGGCTCCACGCCCCGGACCTGCCCGACCCGGATCTCGTCATCCGGACGAGCGGCGAGCAAAGGCTGAGCAATTTTCTCCTGTGGCAATCGGCCTATGCCGAGCTCCTGTTCCTCGATCTGCTGTGGCCCGATTTCGACGAGGCCACGCTGGCCGCCGCGATTGCCGAATATCAGAGTCGGGAGAGGCGGTTTGGCGGAAGATGACACCATGGTCGTGGACAACGCGGTGACAGACGCCGAGCAGCACGAGCCGCCGCCGCATCTGGCGACCCGCGTCATCTCGGCGCTTGTGCTCATTCCGGTCGCGCTCGCCGCTGTCTGGCTCGGTGGCATCTGGTTTGCCGGCTTGCTTGGCATCGGCGGCTTCCTGATGGCTCTCGAGTGGGCGGCACTGATCGGCCTTGCGGGCAAGCGTCTTTTTGCCTTTGCCATCGTTTCGCTGCTCATCGCGACCGGGTTCGTGGCCTCGGCGGGCGCGGCCCCCGATCCGCGCTGGACCATCGCCGTTCTCGCGCTCGGTGCGGTGACGGCGATCGCCGGTTTTGCGCTCCACCGGTCGCGGACGGGATGGATCGGTCTCGGCATCGTCTATTGCTGGACGCCGGTTTATGCCCTCGCCTGGTTGCGCGCGAGCGAGCACGGGCTGTGGTGGGTCGCCTGGGTCCTGCTCGTGGTCTGGGGAACCGATATCGGGGCTTATTTTGTGGGGCGCGCGGTAGGCGGTGCCAAACTCGTGCCACATATCAGCCCCAATAAGACCTGGTCCGGCCTTGTCGGCGGCATGGTGTTGGCCGCGGTGGCAGCGGCCATCGCGGCGCGCTGGTTCGCGATGGAGTCGATACTCGCGCTGGCCATCGCGGCTGCGGGGCTGGCGGTGGTGGCACAGGCCGGAGACATTGTCGAGAGCGCCATCAAGCGGCATTTCGGCAAGAAGGATTCGGGCTGGGTCATCCCCGGGCACGGGGGAATCCTCGATCGCGTGGACGGCCTCGTCTTCGTGACGCCGTTGGTGGCCCTTGTGGTTGCCATCTGGGGCTGAAATCGGCAGAGGGCGGAGAGATCATGCGCGGCATGCGGAGCGTCACAATTCTCGGATCGACGGGATCGGTCGGGCGCAGCACGATCGACCTGATCGAGCGGCATCCGGGGCGCTTCCGGGTCTCCGCACTGACCGCCAACGAGAATGTTGCCCTGCTCGCCGAACAGGCGCGCCGACTGCGTCCGCGGCTGGCGGTGATCGCCAACGAGGCGCATCTCGACCAGCTGCGCGCCGAACTCGCGGGGACCGGCATCGAGACGGCGGCGGGTCGGTCGGGCCTTCTCGAGGCCGCGACGCTCGACAGCGACTGGGTGATGGCCGCCATCGTCGGCGCGGCCGGTCTTGCCCCGACCCTCGCCGCGGTGCGGCGCGGTGCCGTCGTCGGGCTCGCGAACAAGGAGTGCCTGGTCTGTGCGGGCGCCATCGTCATGGAGGCTGTACGCGCGCATGGCGCAACGCTGCTGCCGGTCGATTCCGAGCACAATGCCATTTTCCAGGTGTTCGATTTCGACCGTCCGGAGACCGTTGAGAGCATCATCCTCACCGCATCGGGCGGTCCGTTCCGCACGCGCGAGCGGCACTCCCTTGTGGACATCACGCCCGAGGAGGCGGTGCGCCACCCCAACTGGTCGATGGGGGCCAAGATCTCGGTCGACTCCGCGACCATGATGAACAAGGGGCTCGAGCTCATCGAGGCCTTCCATCTGTTCCCGCTCGAGGCCGACCGGATCCGCATTCTCGTGCATCCGGAATCGGTCGTCCATTCGCTGGTCGAATACCGCGACGGTTCGGTTCTGGCGCAGCTTGGCAGCCCCGACATGCGGACACCGATTGCCTATGCCCTCGCCTGGCCGGAGCGGATCGATGCGCCGGTGAAACGGCTCGATCTGGCGGCGATCGGCAGGCTGCATTTCGAGGAGCCGGACACCGAACGCTTTCCCGCCATTGCCATGGCACGGGCGGCGCTCGTCGAGGGTGGGTCCGCGCCCACAATCCTCAATGCGGCGAACGAGGTTGCGGTCGCAGCCTTTCTCGCACGTCGCATCGGCTTTCTCGACATTACGCGCGTCGTCGCCGACATGCTTGCGGCGATTCCGGCGCGGCCGCTCGCTGACCTCGAGGAGGTGATCGCCGTCGATCGCGAGACGCGGGAGCGGGCCGACGAGATGGTCAGGGCGCTGACATGAAGGGGCGCGAAGCAGGCGGCGTGTCATGACGGTCGAGGGACCCGGTCTCATTTTCACGATCATCAGTTTCCTGGCGGCGATCAGCGTCCTCGTCTTCGTGCACGAATGGGGACACTATATCGTCGCCCGGCTGTTCGGGGTCCGGGTCGAGGTCTTCTCGATCGGCTTCGGTCCCGAGATCTGGGGGCGTACGGATCGCCACGGCACGCGATGGAAGGTGAGCGCGCTGCCAATTGGCGGCTATGTGCGCTTTTTCGGTGATGCCAATGAGGCGAGCCGGGCACGCGAGGACATCGAACGCCTGACACCCGAAGAGCAGGCGGTGTCCTTCCACCACAAAAGCGTTGGCGCGCGCATGGCGATCGTCGCCGCCGGGCCGGTCATCAATTTCCTGTTCGCGATTCTTATCTATGCGGCGCTATTCGTCAGTTTCGGGCAGAGCTATCAGCCTCCCGAGGTCACCGAAGTGCTGCCCGATTCTCCGGCCGCGGCGGCGGGCCTCGAGCCCGGTGACCGCATCGTCCGGGTTGCCGGCACCAGGACCGAGACGGCGCGCGACCTCGTGCGCGTGGTCGGCCTTTATCCCGGACTGCCGGTCGAGATCGAAGTGGTCCGCGCGGGCGCGCATTTCACGCGTGAGGTGCGGCTCGCCCGCGTCGTGCAGACCGACCGTTTCGGCAACGAATATGCACGCGGGCAGCTGGGCGTGAGACTGGGAGGTGAACGCGAGGTGCACAGCCTCGACCCGGCGCGAGCGCTGGTCGCCGCCGGTGCCGAGACGGTCGACATGGTGCGCATGATGCTGGTCGCCACGGGCCAGGTGATCATGGGCGTGCGCTCGGTCGATGATCTCGGCGGCCCGGTACGGATCGCCAAGATCACGGGCGAGCAGGCGTCACTCGGCCTCGTCGCCTTTATCGAGTTCATCGCCCTCATCTCGATCAATCTCGGGCTCGTCAATCTGTTTCCGATCCCGATGCTCGACGGGGGCCACCTGCTGTTTCTCATCGTCGAGGGCCTCAAGGGTTCGCCGCTCAATCCGCGCCTTCAGGAGCTCGGCTATCTCGTGGGCCTCGCCCTCATCCTGACCCTGATGCTGTTTCTGACCTGGAATGACTTGCAATCCTTGTGACGCTGGGACAGTCTGCCGGCGCTCCGGGGCCAAAGGACAAGAAAAAAGGTTGCTTTCCGTGCATGGCAAGAAGCTGGTGAAAGCGGTCGTCGTCACCGTCGCATGGGCGTTCGTCCTGCTCGGCGCGGCGGGCAGCGTCGACGCGCAGCCGCTGCAACAGATTCCGGTTTCCGGAGGTGTTATCGAGGGCATCGCGGTGCGCGGCAACCAGCGCATCGAACCGGCGACCGTCGCCTCCTATCTGACGGTCCGCATCGGCGATCCCTTTGATCCCGCGGCGCTCGACGAAAGCCTCAAGCGTCTGTTCGCGACCGGGCTGTTTGCGGACGTCTCCTTCGATCGCAGCGGCAACACGCTGATCATCAATGTCACCGAGAACCCGATCATCAACCGCATCATTTTCGAGGGCAACAAGC
>RFKS01000246.1 GCA_003694205.1 Alphaproteobacteria bacterium
ATCGTCAAGAAAGCGAGAATTGATCTCGACCGCCGGCTGGAGGGTATCGAAGCCGGCGCGCTTGATACGCGAACCGGTGACGATGATCTCCTCGAGCGCCGCCTCGTCCTCGTCGGTCTGTTGCTGCTGTTGCGCCTGCGCATAAGCCGTGCTGACGCCAAGGCCGAGCACTGCCGTCGACGCCAGCAGGGCGCCGCGCAGACTCCGGATGTGAATGGAATGCACTTTCGCTCTCCTCCCTGAATTCCTCTTATGCCCTCACGCGCCGATGAGCGAACGTTTACGTCACCTCACGCGTGAGTGAACAAAAGTGTGCCAAAACTATGATGCACTGCCTAGAGGAAATTTTACTTAAGTTGACCACGACCTCGACGCGCATTCGTGACATGTCATGCAATACACGACCGAATTACTAGCATTGCCAGTATCGTCGGCTGGAGGACAAGCGTCTGAACTTGCACGGAAAATGAGATATTTTGACGCGGCTCTGGCGGGTCTCCGGGAAGCCCGACCCGCGCGATGGGCAATTGCCGACCGCACAATGGTTTCAGACGAAACTGTGCTTTTTACGCAACAGCCTTGCGCAATATCAACGAATCGACGAACGGCCGGGTGTCGGGCGCGGACAGCCGTGCCTGAAAAGAGCCTACTTCACAGGCGCAATGAAGGACAGCCCGCTATGGCCTTCCACCTTCATCCGCCAGCCGCCAAAGCGCCCGCGAAAGATCTCGACCGGGCCGGTCTCATTCTCGGCGATCCTGACCCAAGGTCCGCTTGCCTGCCGCCAGACCATGCCATTGTCCAGCTTGAAATAATATTTCGAGCGCGGATTGGGCTTCCAGATGCGGACAATGCGCGCCGTGAATCGTTCCGGAATCCCCTCGATGCGAGGCTGCGATGGCGGAATTGCCGCTGTCCGTGTGCCGGTCGTGCCCGCACCGCTCCCCGCCGCGGCACCGGCGCCCGGCGGCAGGGCGGGTGTTGCGCGCTCCGCGGCGACGAGATCGTCCGGCGTGCCCGAAAGCCGCCCGGTCTCGAGTTTGTAAAGCTTGAGGATCGCCTCGAAGCAGGCCAGCCGTTCGCGCGGCATGGCGAAGCGGTCGCAGGTAAGATATTCCGCGAGATAGTCGCGGCTGAGCCGGCCCTGCGCGTGGCCCGTCGTCGTCGCGAGCAGGGCCGGGCCGGCAAGAATGGCAAGCAGGAGAGCAGTCCGCTTCACACTATGTTCCCTTCGCTGTCTGCCACGCCGCGCCGCCTCTCCTCGACAAGAGCCGGCTGCTTTGACGGGGACGGAGTTTCGCGCACGTCGGCGGTGATTGACAAGCCCTCCTGTGGCAGGATTCATCGCAGCAAGGAGACGAGGATGAGAGGCCCGACGACGATCTCGCTGCAGCAGGCGCTCGCGCAGGCGCTGGCGCTCCTGAAGCAGGGTGATTCGGCGCGCGCGCAGACGCTCCTCGAGCGGATCCTGCACCACGCGCCGACCCAGCCCGACGCGCTGCAGCTGATCGGGCTGGTCGCACGCGGCCGGGGGGACAATGCGGCCGCCGTCGACTGGTTCCGGCGCTCCCTTGCCGCCAATCCGGCGCAGCCGCATGTGTGGAATAATCTCGGCAACGCGCTCTGTGCGCTTGGCCGCCATGGCGAGGCCATCACGGCCTATGAGAAGGCGCTTGCGCTGCGCGCCGATTATGGCGAGGCGTGGCTTAATCTCGGGCTCGCACGGGCGGCGACGGGCGCACATGAGGCGGCACTTGCCGGCTATGATCGTGCGTCCAGGCACCTGCCCGCCTCGGCGCGGCTGCACAATGCGCGGGGTGTCTCCCAGCACGCGCTCGAACGTCTCGAAGAGGCGGAGGCGAGCTTGCGCGAGGCGGTGCGCCTTGATCCACGCGATCTCCGCGCGCTCAACAATCTTGGCAATGTGTTGCGTGATCTCGGCCGCGATGAGGAGGCCGCCGGGGCCTACCGGCAGGCGCTGGCGCTTGCGCCCGGGCGCGAGCATCTCCGCGTGGCCCTGGCCGGGGCCTGGTTCACCGCCGGGCGCTTTGACGCCGCGGAGGCGACGCTGCGCGATGTCCTCGCCCGCACCCCGACCAATGAGACGGCGCTGCGCGACATGGTAACGCTGCTCGTCACCGCCGGCCGCGGCGAAGACCTCCCCGACTTTTTCGAGTCCCTTCTCGAAACGGCGCCCGAGGCGCTGCCCGTCTGGCGTGCCTATGCGGAAGCGCTGTGGCATTTGGAACGTCATGCGGCGGGGCTCGCCGTTGTCGCGCGCGCCGAGCGCCGTTTCGGCCGCGTGCCGGTCCTCGCCCTGTTGCGCGCCCGCCTGCACGCGGACAGCGGCGATCCGGCGGCGGCGCTCGCGGTGCTCGACCCGGCCCAGGAAGGGGCGGAGGGTCTCGCCCCGCACGCCATCATGATCGAGCGCGCACGGGCGCATCTGCGCCTCGGCGAATTTGCCCGCGGCGCGGCGGAGCTCGAGCCGGTGGCACGGGCGGACCCGGAGGATTACGCCCTGTGGGCCTATCTCGAGCCGCTGTGGCGCCTTGCCGGCGACCCGCAGGCGGACTGGCTGCTTGATTACGAGCGCTTCATCGCGCCGCTCGAGGTGCCGGTGCCGCCCGGTCAGGGCAGCGTTGCGGCTTTCAATGCCGCACTTGCCGAATGCCTCTCCGCACTGCACGTGACGAGGGTGCAGCCGCCGGATCAGACGCTGCGCGGCGGCACCCAGACCTATGGCCGGCTCTTTCGCCGTAGCGAGCCCCTGATCCGGGCGCTCCGCGACGCGATCACGGAGACCATCCGGGGCTTCGTCGCCAAGCTGCCCGAGGATCCGGAACATCCCTTCCTGCGCTACCGGCATCTCGACATTCGCTTTGCCGGTTCCTGGTCGGTGCGACTGCATGGCGAGGGCTTTCACGTTTCGCATTTCCATCCCGCGGGGTGGATCAGCTCGGCCTATTATGTGGCCCTGCCCGACTGTGTCGCGGACCCGGCGACCCGCGACGGGCGACTCCATTTCGGTGTGCCACCGGTGGAGGTGCCGGTGGCCGCGGAACCGGTGCGCGAGATCCAGCCGCGCGTCGGCATGCTCGCACTCTTTCCCTCCTATTGCTGGCACGGTACGGTCCCCTTTTCCGCCAAGAGTGCGCGCCTGACCGTCGCCTTCGACGTGGCACGTCGGGTGCGCTGAGATATTCTGCGACGGGCGCTACAGTGGCTCGGGAGG
>RFKS01000247.1 GCA_003694205.1 Alphaproteobacteria bacterium
GCCCACGAACCACGCGTGCTCGGTGTCGTCGCTCACCATGCCGCGGCCGAACAAGAAGCGGTGCCCCAGCGGCCCGGGCCAGCGTCGCGCGATCGCGTACCGGGCCCGCAAAATAAACCGCCTGTTCGCGTCCCGCGCGCCGCGTGATCTGCCTTGCCAAGGGGCCGTCGCCGATGATGCACAGGCCGACCGGCAGGCGCTCGCGCAGCCGCGCAAAGACGTCGAGCAGCAGACCCACCCGTTTTTCCGGATGCAGACGTCCGACAACAAGGAGAAGACGCGCCTCAGGATGGTCAATGCCGCAGGCGCCGAGCAGGGTTCGGCGCAGTGTCTCCGAGCGCAGCGCGGGGCGGAACAGATCGGTCTCGACGCCGAGCGAAATCACCGCAGGCCGCGCGAGTCCATGCGCGGCGAGGCGGTTCGCGAGCCAGTCACCGGCGACGACGGCGCTGTCGAAACGGGCCGCGAGCTGTCGCAGCCAGGACCAGCCGGCAGCGCCGATGCAGTCGCTTGCCCAGCGGCCGAGTCGTCGTACAAGTGGGCTTTCGACATAGGAGGCGATCGGGTCGGAATGAAGAAACAGGAGCCGCGGCACCGTCCGCGGCAATCCTGCGACGATGCCAGGCGCGCGCAGGAGCGAGGAGACCTCGATGAGGTCGGGTTGCTCGCGTTCGAGAAGGCGGCGGACCGGCGCCGCGCGGCCGAAGACGTGATAGCGCGGATCGAGGGGCAGACGGGGGCTGCGCACCCAGGCGATGCGCCCCCCTGCACGCCGTTCTTCCCTGTTCTCGGCCCCTGGGGCGATGACGAAAAGGTCGACGCCACATTGCCGTGCCGCCGCGAGCTTGTTCTCGATATAGATGCGGACGCCGCCGCCTCGCGGCGAATAGTATTCGCAAAGTTCGACCAGCTTCATAGGGCCGCCTTGCGCGACTCCACGCTTGCCGGTGCACGCAGCGGCAGATCGAAGGCCGGTGCCGCCGCCGCGGGCACTGCGGCACGCACAGGGCGCAGAAGAAGTGGCCGCACCGCGTGCCGCCGTTCGATCACGCGTCCATAATTGTCGAGAACGTCGCCGAGGATCTCGGACCAGCGGTAACGATAGGCCTCCTGCCGTGCGTGCGCGCCCATGACCCGTCGCAAGGCAGTGTCGCGCACCATCCGTTCGAGCAGGTTGACGAGTTCCCTGCTGTCATCGACGGGACCGAGAAAGCCGGTGATGCCATGCGTGATGAGCGAACGCGATCCCGCCGCATCGACGCCAAGCGTCGGCAATCCGCTCGCCATCGCTTCCAGCGTGACATTGCCGAAAGTCTCGGAATCGCTCGGATTGAAGAAGATGTCGCTCGAGGCATAGGCTCGTGCCAGATCTTCGCCACTGAGATGACCCGTAAAACGGGCATCGGACAGGCGTCGGGCGAAGGTGTCGCGGCTCGGCCCGTCGCCGACGACGAGACAGCGTACCCGCCTGTCAAGGCGTTGGCGCAGGCCGTCGATCACGGTCGCAAAACGATAGATGCCCTTCTCGACGACGAGGCGCCCGACGAAGGCAATGACAATGTCTTCGTCATCGAAGCCGAGATTCCGCCGCCAAGCAAGGTCGCGCTTGTCGGGATGGAAGGTGTCGGCATCGACACCCCGGCCCCACAGGGAAAGGGGTGATCGCAGGCCCTGTGCCACAAGCTCGTCGGCCATCGATCGGCAGGGCGCGAGAACGAGGTCGCAGCGATTGTAAAAGCGCATCATCGCCCGGGTCATCGGCCGCTCGATCCACGACCCTCCGTAATAGCGGGCATAGAAATCGAAGCGCGTATGATAGGAGGCGACCGCTGGGCGATTCATGCGTGTCGCCAGCCGCAAGGCGGCGTGACCGAGCCAGTCGGGCGCCGAAAGATGAAAGAGTGTCGGATTGAAGTCCTCTATCTGTCGCCGGATGGCGCGCGGCAGGCCCAGTGCGAGTCGGTACTCGGATCGCCAGGGAACCGGAATGGACGGCACGGACACGACCTTGCCCGTCGCCGGAAATGCCGGCTCGGCGACGGTGGGCGAGAAGACACGCACTTCGACGCCGTGGGCCTCGAGAAAGGCCACGAGCCGATTGAGAGCCCGCGCCGGACCATCCATGATACAATTGTAGTTACCGGAAAACAGAGCAACCCGGATGGGACTGAAATCGGCATTCAGAAAATTCATGGATGCGGCCCTCACTTGCGGCGGTGCATATCTTCGCCAAGTCTCCGACAGGAAGCAATCGTTGATTGAGTCCGAAATCCAAGCTTACCCCGCAAGCACCGGGGCGAGGACTTCGCACCGTCCATCATGCGCGCTGCTCCCTACCATTTGACGAATTCCTTCCCCGAATCCCTCCGTCGGTACACATATTTATTGCGCCGCATACCACGATCCGGCCGGCATTGGCATGCCATATCCGGGCGCGACGCCACCATGACGCCGGTCACGCTCCGGTCGCACCTCGCGCCGCACATGGTTGCAAGCGGCGAGATCGCACTCAAGCGATCAAATCTGGCAGAAGCGTGGCGGCATGGCAGCGGCGGGGGGCGCGATCCCGGGGGGCAGCCATCGTTGCGGGCGTCGATGCCCCATTGCCAAGGACGCGCCGGCCGCTAATCTAGGACCGCTCACGGTCGCTTTCCGCCACCCGTTTGAAGGGCGCTCATGACGGACTCC
>RFKS01000248.1 GCA_003694205.1 Alphaproteobacteria bacterium
ATGACCGAGGACAGCCAGGCGCCGCCGCCATGCGGCAGGAGGGAATCGCCATAAAGCGTCGCCACCAGTGGCTTGGCGCGCAACCGGCCGAGACCCGGGACGAGGGCGAGCGCGGGACAGGGATCGGGCGTCGCCATCGAATCCTCACCGTCCGCGGAACTGCGGCGGCCGCTTCTCGAAGAAGGCGGCAACACCTTCGCGATAATCCTCGCTGTAGCCGGACTCGCGCTGCAGATCGCGTTCGAGATCGAGCTGCGTGTCGAGGTCATTCGTCGCGGCCGCGAGCAGCGCGCGCTTGGTGCGCGCGAGGCCGGCCGTCGGCTGTGTCGCGAGATGCGCCGCCAGGGCGCGCGCCTCATCCATAAGCGCCGCGTCGTCGATCACCTTCCAGATGAGCCCCCAGCGCTCGGCGGTCTCGGCGTCGACGGGCTCGCCGAGAAGCGCCATCCCGCTGGCCCGCGCGTATCCGACGAGGCGCGGCAGGATCCACGTCCCGCCTGAGTCGGGAACGAGGCCGAGCCGCGCGAAGGGTTCGATGAATTTTGCCGAGCGCGCCGCGAGCACGATGTCGCAGGCGAGCGCGATATTGGCCCCGGCACCAGCGGCAACGCCGTTGACGGCGCAGACGACAGGCATCGGAAGTGCGCGCAGGCGACGGATCAGCGGGTTGTACCAGGTCTCGAGCGAGTAGCCGAGATCGGCCGGCGCGTTCCCGGGCTGTACCAAGCGGTCCGAGAGATCCTGACCGGCACAGAAGCCGCGTCCGCGGCCGGTAAGCAGCAGGCACCGAAAATCGCCCTCCTCGACCCGGTCAAGGGCCTGCGCGAGCTCCCGGTGCATGGCCTCGTTGAAGCTGTTGAGCTTGTCGGGCCGGTCGAGCGTGATGATCGCGAGCGCGCCCTCGCTTTCGAACGCGATGGTTTCGAACGCCATGCCGTCCTCCCTTCGTACCGGCCGCGGAATCCGATGGCCGCGCCGGATGAAGCCCCGCATTTCCGCTGCACAGCATCCCGCTTTGACCAGCCCGGGTCAATTGCAGCGCCCCGGACCTCTTTCAAACGCGATACAGAAACTTTCAATTCGGGCACAAAAATGCATAATAACAGAATGCCCGCTGAGGGCGAATGGGGCATGCCAGCCGGAAGGTCGTTTCATGCAACTCCTGCGCAATTTTGCCGTTGGTACCTGGCACACGCCCACGGGCGACGTGCGCTCGCTGCGCCATGCGGCGACGGGCGAAATCATCGCCGGCTGTTCGAGCGAGGGACTCGATTTCGCGGCCATGGCCGATCATGCGCGGCGTGTCGGTGGCCCGGCACTGCGCGCCATGACCTTTCACGAGCGCGGGCATATGCTGAAAGCGCTGGCGCTCTATCTCAACGAGCGCAAGGAGGCGCTTTATGCGCTCAACCCGGCCACCGGCGCGACGCGCAAGGATGGCTGGATCGACATCGACGGCGGCATTCAGACGCTCTTCGTCATGTCGTCAAAAGCGCGTCGCGAGATGCCCGACAAGCATGTCTATATCGACGGCGCCGTCGAGCGTATCTCGCGCGAGGGCAGTTTCCTCGGGCAACATATCTGCGTCCCGCGCCAGGGGGTGGCGGTGCACATCAACGCCTTCAACTTCCCTTGCTGGGGCATGCTCGAGAAGCTCGCGCCAACGCTCATTGCCGGGATGCCGGCGATCATCAAGCCGGCGACACCGACCGCCTTTCTCGCCGCCGCGCTGTTCGAACAGATCATCGAGAGCGGCATTCTGCCCGAGGGTGCGGTGCAGTTCATCGCCGGCTCGACGGGCGACCTGCTCGATCGTCTCGACTGCCAGGACGTGGTGTCGTTTACCGGCTCGGCCTCGACCGCACGCAAGCTGATGAGTCGGCCGAATATCATCGACAACGGCGTCCGCTTTATCGCCGAGACCGATTCATTGAATGGCGCGATCCTTGGCCCCGATGCGGGGCCGGAGACGCCCGAATTCGATCTCTTCGTCAAGGAAGTCGTGCGCGAGATGACGGTGAAGGCGGGCCAGAAATGCACCGCCATCCGCCGCGCGCTGGTGCCCGAACAGCACCTCGATGCGGTGCTCGCGGCGCTCCGCGAGCGTCTGGCGAAGATTACCGTCGGCGACCCGGCGAATGAAAACGTACGCATGGGCGCGCTTGCCGGGCTCGAGCAGCGCGCCGACGTACGCGCAAATATCGGGCGGCTTGCCGAGGAAAGCGAGATCGTCGTCGGCGATCCGGACCGTTTCGATCTCGTCGATGCCGATGCCGAAAAGGGCGCCTTCCTGCCCCCCCTGCTGCTGCTCTGCCGCGAGCCGGAGAAGGCACGCGCGGTGCATGCGGTCGAGGCTTTCGGCCCGGTGAGCACGGTTCTCCCCTATGAGGATGTGGACGACGCCATCCGGCTTGCCAATCGCGGCGAGGGCTCGCTCGTTGCTTCCATCTTCAGCCATGATGCGGAAACCGTGGCGCGGATCGTCGACGGCATCGCCGCCTATCACGGCCGGCTTTATGTCATGAACCGCGACAGCGCGAAGGAGGGCACGGGGCACGGCTCGCCGCTGCCGCATCTCGTGCATGGCGGACCGGGTCGCGCCGGCGGCGGTGAGGAACTGGGCGGCGTGCGCGGCGTGCTCCATTACATGCAGCGCACCGCGGTACAGGGCAGCCCCGACGTGCTGACCGCGGTGACCCGGCGCTGGGTGCCCGGCGCGCGGCAGATCACCGACCGCCCGCATCCCTTCACCCGCGCCTTCGATGAGCTCGCGCTCGGCGAGACCTACCGCTCCGAGCTGCGCGAGATCACGCTCGAAGACGTCGAGCATTTCGCCGACTTCACCGGCGATCGCTTCTACGCCCATATGGACGAGGCGGCGGCGAAGGCGAATCCCTTCTTCGAGGGTCGCGTGGCGCACGGCTATCTGCTGCTCTCCTTCGCCGCCGGGCTCTTTGTGGAACCGAGCCCGGGGCCGGTGCTCGCCAATACCGGGCTCGACGGGCTGCGCTTCGTCAAACCCGTCTATCCTGGCGAGAGCATGCGGGCGGTGCTGACGGTCAAGGACAAGACGCGGCGCACCGACGACTATGGCGAGGTGCGCTGGCATGTGGCGATCGAGAATGGCGAGGGCGAGCTTTGCGCGAGCTA
>RFKS01000249.1 GCA_003694205.1 Alphaproteobacteria bacterium
CGGCAACGAGGGCGGGCACCATTTGCCTTGGAATCTCGGGGAATGAGCGGGCTCTATACTATCCTGCGCCCGCTTCTCTTCGCCCTGCCCCCAGAGGCCGCCCACGCCCTGACGCTGGCGGCCCTGCGGCCGCTCAATCGCTGCCCGCCGCGGGCCGACGATCCGGCGCTCGGTATCGATCTCTGGGGCCTGCATTTTGCCAATCCCATCGGCATGGCGGCCGGCTTCGACAAGAATGCGAAGGTGCCCGCTGCGCTCCGCGCGCTCGGTTTCGGTTTCGTCGAGGTCGGTGCCGTGACACCGCGACCGCAGGCCGGCAATCCGCGGCCGCGGCTCTTTCGCCTGACAGCCGATCGCGCGCTCATCAACCGGCTCGGCTTCAACAATGAGGGCCTTGCGCGGATCGCGCCCCGGCTCGCCGCCGCCAAGGCACGCGGCATCGGCCCCCTCGGGGTCAATCTCGGCGCCAACAAGGACAGTGACGACCGCGTCGCCGACTATGTGACGGGGGTCGAGGCGCTCGTATCCGGTGCCGATTTCGTGACCGTCAATGTGTCCTCGCCGAACACGCCGGGGCTCAGGTCGCTTCAGGCGCGTGACGCGCTCGCCGACCTGCTCGACCGCGTGCTCGCGGCCCGCGACGCGGCACCGCGCCGGGTGCCGGTGCTACTCAAGATCGCGCCCGATCTCGATTCCGAAGAGCGGCAGGCGATTGCGGCGCTGGCACGCGAGAGCGGCCTCGACGGCCTCGTGGTGTCGAACACCACGCTCGCGCGTCCCGAAGGACTCGGTAGCCCCCGGCGGCAGGAGGCGGGCGGGCTTTCCGGCGCGCCGCTGTTTGCGCCCAGCACGGCGCTTCTCGCCGAGATGTACCGGCGGACCGAGGGCCGACTGCCGCTCATCGGCGTCGGCGGGGTGATGAGCGCGGCCGACGCCTATGCCAAGATCCGCGCCGGGGCGAGCCTCGTTCAGCTCTATACCGGCCTCGTCTATGAGGGGCCGGGACTGGTCCGGAGGATCAAACGCGACCTGTCCGGATATCTCGCCCGGGACGGATTTCGTTCGCTTGCGGAGGCTGTCGGCGCCGATCACCGCTGAGCGGTGAGATGCCAGAAACGCAGCGACTGCGCGACCACCGAGAAGATGCTGGCGACGAGGGTGGCCTCGAGCAGGCCGATCAGCCCGCGCCCGAGGACCATCGCGAGAAACCATGAGAGGGGCAGCATAAGGCCGAGATAGGCGATCGCCTGGATGGCGGTCGGCCACCAGGTCTCGCCGAGGCCACGCAGGCCCATCGAGATCGCCGCCTGACCGCCGTCGAAGACGGTGACATAGGCGATGAAGGCGATCGCCGGGATGGTGATCGCGGCGAGCGTCGGATCGTCGGAGTGCAGCGCGAACAGTCGCTCGGGAAAGCTGTGGATCAGTACGGCGAGTGCGCCAAGCAGCAGGAGCGTCGAGACGAGGCCGGTCCAGCCGGCAAGCGCGCTGTCGGCACGATCGCCGCGGCCATGCCCGATGCCGACCCGGACCGCGGTCGCCGAGCCGATGCCGACCGCGAACATGAAGGGCACGGTGAGCACGTTCATGACGATTTCCTGACCCGCCAGCGGCCGGGCACCGAGCTTTTCCGCGATCACCGCGAGCCCCGCGAAGGCGCTGACCTCGGCGGCGATGCTGACCGCCGAGGCATAGCCGATGGCGCGCTGATGCCGCCAGCTGGACCAGCCCTGACGATGCGGAATCCGCACGGCAAATCGCTGCATCGAGGGCATGAACCAGATATAGCCGAGCACAAGCGCGAGCATCGCCCAGCGCACCGCGGTCGTGGTCCAGGCCGAGCCGGCGGCACCAAGTTCGGGAAGTCCGAAATGGCCGTAGATGAGACCATAATCGAGCGCGAGGTTGATCGCATTGGCGACAACGAGCAGCAGCATCGGCACATGGGGCCTTCGGATGCCCTCGAGAAATGCGGTCGAGCAATAGAAGAGCACATGGGCCGGCAGCCCGAGGCCGAGAATGAGCACGAGCGTGGCGGCGCGTCCGCCGATGTCGGGGTCGTGGGCGAGCAGGCGCATCCACAAATGGGCCGGCAGCGTGGCGGCAAAAAGCGCCACGCCGATCAGCGCCGCATAAGGCATCGAACGCCGCCAGACGCGGCCGCATTCGGCGTAATCGTCACGGCCGAAGGCGGCCGCGGTGGTCACGATCACCCCCATCAGAAGCCCGATCGCTATGACCAGAAGCAACAGGATGATCGAGCGGTTGGCGAGCGACAGCGCCGCAAGCTCGTGGGTCGCATAGCGGCCGACGAGCACGGTGTCGACGAATCCCATGGCGAGAAGCCCGAGCCGCGAGGCCATCGCCGGCGCCGCCAGCTTGGCGAGCTCGCTCGCATGACGGCGCAGGCGCTTTGCAAACCAGCCCCTCTTTCGTTCCTCCTGCCCGGATTCCACCATGATCAACTGTTCCTGCGGCCCTGCGCCGTGGGGGTCGAGCCGGGGCTATGCCCACGCGGCCGGACCGGCGTCAAGTCAAAGATGCGCACCGGATGGAGCGCGGGGAGCAATTGACAGCGGTGCATGACGCGCGCAGGAACGGCAGGGATCACACGGCTTGCCGGCAGGGCCCATGTTCCGCATTGCCCATATCTCCGATCTCCATCTCGCACCGCTGCCGCCGCTCCGGCTGCATGAGCTGATGAGCAAGCGGATCTGGGGGCGCCTGCACTGGATGCTGCGTCGCCGGCATGTCCACCGCCCGCAGGTCCTCGACGCGCTGCGGGCGGATCTGGCACGGCAGCAACCGGACCATCTGTGCATCACCGGCGATCTCACGAATCTCGCGCTTCCGGCGGAGTTCGATTGCGCCCGCGACTGGATCGCCGGCCTCGGCCTTAGCGAAGAGCGATTAAGCGTCATCCCCGGAAATCATGACGCCTATGTGCCCGGCGCGCTCACGCGCGGCATGCCGGTGTGGCAGCGATGGATGCGGGACGATGAGGGCCGGGTCGGCTTCCCCTTTCTCCATCGCCGGGGGCCGGTCGCCATCGTCGGCCTGTCGAGCGCCCATGCGACGCCACCGGGCTTTGCTGCCGGATGGCTCGACCGGGCGCAAATGGCACGTCTGACCACCCTGCTCGAGGATCTGCAGCAGCGGGATGCGGCGCGCATTCTTCTGATCCACCATCCGCCGCAGGAAAGCGACGCACCCGCGCGGTCGGCATTGTGGGGGCGCCGGCGTCTGCAGGCGCTTCTCCACCGGCACCCCGTTGATCTCGTCCTGCACGGACATGCGCATCGGCCACTGGCCGCCATGCTTGGTGATCGCAATGGGCCGATTCCGGTACGCGGGGCCGGCTCGGCGAGTCGCGATGCGGCTGACGGCAATCCCGCACATTACCAGCTTATCGGAATCGATAGGCCCGGTGGCGGCGGGAAATGGCGTATCGAAATCCGGCACCGCCGCTATGACCGCGATCGTGGCGGGTTTGTGAATGCCGGCGCGGAGAGCATCGGCGCACCCTGATTCCGCCCGACGTTTGCGCCCTCGGGGGGATGTCGCTATGCACGATTGGGGATCAGGCGCGGGCGTCCGTTGCCGCAGGAAGAGGAGGTGGCGCATGCCGGAAATCAGCAGCCGGGAACCCGACAAGAAATTCATCGACGTGCTGTCGCGCCGCATGGCCTATGTCGAGATGGGAAGGGGCGATCCCATCCTTTTCCAGCATGGCAACCCGACCAGCTCCTATATGTGGCGCAATATAATGCCCCATCTCGCCGAGCAGGGACGCTGCATCGCCCTCGACCTCATCGGCATGGGCGATTCCGACAAGCTGCCGCATCCGGGGCCCGACAGCTACCGTTTCCAGGATCACCGCCGCTTCTTCGAGGCCGCCATGGACGCGCTCGACGTGCGCGAGAAGGTGACGCTGGTGCTGCATGACTGGGGCTGTGCGCTCGGGCTCGACTGGGCCTATCGCCACCCCGAGCAGGTGAAGGCGATCGCCTATATGGAAGGCATCGTCACTCCGCTCTCCTGGTCCGACTGGCCGGAAGCGATCCGCCCCATCTTTTCCGCCCTGCGCTCGCCGGCGGGAGAGGAGTTGGTGCTCGAGAAGAACATCTTCGTCGAGAAGATCCTGCCCGGCGGTGTACTGCGCGGACTCACCGAAGAGGAGATGGCCGTCTACCGGCGGCCCTACGAGATCCCCGGCGAGTCGCGGCGGCCGACGCTGAGCTGGCCACGCGAGATTCCGATCGACGGCGATCCGGCGGATGTCACGGTGATCGTCGCCGATTCCGCCGACTGGATGGCGGAAAACGAGATCCCGAAGCTTTTCATCAATGCCGAGCCCGGCGTCGTGCTCACCGGCCGGCCGCGCGAGGTCTGCCGGCGCTGGCCCAACCAGCGCGAGGTGACGGTGCGCGGCGCGCATTTCCTGCCCGAGGACTGCCCGCACGAGATCGGCGAGGCAATCGCGCAGTGGCTCGCCGAGATCGAGCCGGTTTAGCCGTCTGAAAGACAGCCCGCTTGGTGACCCGTTTGCACTTCGACGGGGCTCAGGACGAACGGGGTTTTTCCTCTTGCCCATCCCGTTCGCGCTGAGGAGGCCCGAAGGGCCGTCTCGAAGCGCGAGCGGTGCACGACTTCAGTTGGCAAGCGCGGCGGTAAGCGCCTTTGCGAGGCGCTGGCCGAAGGCGGCGGGGTCGGGCAGCGGATCGCCTTCGAGCACGCGCGCCATGTCGAGCAGGAGATGCGCCGGCTCCTCGAGCGCGGCCGCCGCACCCGGTGCGCCGGCGCGCGTGATCATGGCGCGGATGAGCGCGTGATCGGGATTGATCTCGAGCACCCTGGGCAATGCCTTGTCGAGGCGCTGGTGCAGGCGCAGCATGCGCTCGAGCTGCATGTCGAGCCCCTTCTCGTCGGCGACGAGGCAGGCCGGCGTCTCGGTCAGCCGTTCCGTCGGCCGGACATCCGACACCTTGTCGCCAAGGATGTCCCTGAGCGCGACGACAAGCTTCGTCACGTCGCCCTCTCGCGGACGGTCATCCGGCTGTTCCTTCTTCTCGGCCGGCGCGAAAGCGGCAAGATCGGCGGCGCCGCGGGTCACCGAACGGAAGGGCTTGCCTTCGAAGCCGGTTACCGCCGTCAGCCAGAAGGCGTCGACAGGATCGGCAAGAAGCAACACCTCGAGCCCGCGCGCTCGATAGCCCTCGAGTTGCGGTGAGCGGCGCACCATCTCGGGATCGTCGCCGCTCAGATAGTAGATCGCCTCCTGTCCCTCCTTCATGCGGGCGACATAGTCGGCGAGCGAGGTCCATCCCTCGCCATGGGTCGAGCGGAAGCGGGCGAGCTTGAGGAGTTGCTCGCGGCGATCGGCGTCCTCATAGAGGCCTTCCTTGAGGACGGCGCCGAAATTGTCCCAGATCGCTGCATAACGCTCCGGCTCCCTGTCGGCGAGCTTTGCAAGTTCGGCCAGCAGCTTGTTGGTGATGGCCTTGCCCATGCGCGCGATCACCGGGCTCGATTGCAGCATCTCGCGGCTGATATTGAGCGGCAGGTCCTCGGAATCGACGACACCCCTGAGGAAGCGCAGATAGCCCGGGAGCAGCGTCTCGCTGTCCTCGCTGATGAAGACGCGGCGGACATGCAATTTGACCCGCGGCTTGCGCGCCGGGTCGAAAAGGTCGAGCGGCCGCGTGCCGGGGACGAAGAGGAGCGCCGTATAGGCGATGCGCCCCTCGGCGCGGTTGTGGAGGACGAGCGCCGGCTCGTCGAGGGCATGCGCCACGTGGCGGTAGAACTCGGTATATTGCTCTTGCGTGATCTCCGACTTCGGCCGCGCCCAGAGCGCCGTTGCCTCGTTGAGCGTCTTCTCCTCGCTCTTGCCGGCGATGGCGAGCGTGATCGGCACCGCGATGTGGTTGGAATATTTGCGCACGATCGCTTCCAGCCGGTCGCGGTCGAGGAATTCGCGCGCATCCTTCTTGATCCTGAGCAGGACATCCGTACCGCGCCCGGCACGGTTCGCGGGGCGGATCTCGTAGGTACCGTCGCCGCTGCTCTCCCAGACATGGGCCGTCTCCGAACCCGCCCGGCGGCTCGTCACGCGCACCTCTTCGGCGACCATGAAGCTCGCATAGAAGCCGACCCCGAACTGTCCGATGAGCGAAAGGTCGGCGGACTTGTCGCCGCTCAGCGCCTCGGCGAATGCCGCGGTGCCCGAGCGTGCGATGGTGCCGAGATGGGCGATCAGATCGTCATGATCCATGCCGATGCCGTTGTCCGACACGGTGATCGTGCGCGCCTTCTCATCGAGCGTCACACGGATGCGGAACTCCGGATCACCGGCGATGAGCTCGGGGTTCGTGATCGCCTCATAGCGCAGGCGGTCGCAGGCGTCCGAGGCGTTGGAGATGAGCTCGCGGAGAAAGATCTCGCGGTCCGAATAGACCGAATGCACCATCAGGTGCAGGAGCTTCGAGACCTCGGCCTCGAAGCTGTGGCGTTCGACGGTCGATGCGGCGGTCTCGCTCATGGGACCTTGGCTCCTCCGGCGCGATTGTCGATTGCAGGCACAGACGGCACCCTCACCGGGGGTGCGGCATGGTTTCGATCTAGGGCAGGGAGAGGGCGGGTCAAGAGCCGCCGGCGTCGGATTTCCCGTCCGCGTCCCGGTCCGCGTCACCCTCTGCCGCATCGGCCGCCGGTTTGTCCTCGACCAGATCGGCGCGATGGCGAGCGAGGCTGATGACGCTCGAGGACGGCAGGCGGAAGGCCCAGCCGCTGGTGCGGGCGTTGATCGCGTCCGCCTCCGCGGCCCCGTCCTCGGGCGCGTCCGGCATCACCTTTGGCCCTTCGTCCGCGCCCTCTGGTGGCGTGTAGGCGGCCTTGAGCGTCGCCCAGGCATCGCCGGTCTCGTCTCCCGTCTTGACGAGGTCGAGATCGATGGCGAGGCCGTCGAAGGTCTCCATGTGTACCGCTGCCAGCCGGTCATGGCCGGCGATTTCCGCCGCCGGCCGCACATCGCGCAGGCCCATCGTCGTGAACACCATGGCGATCGGATCGAGCGGGCGGAACCCCTTGAGCCGCTCGCTCTCCTTCAGCCCCGCGAGCGTGAAATCAGCGTCGGGAGCCGGGCGCGAGATGAGGAAATCTTCGCCATCGGGATGCGTGATGCGGATGCGGGCGACGCGGTTCTGCGCGATGTCGAGAAGGGTCGGCGGCAGCCAGGTCGAGGCCTCGGCGCGCACTTCCGGCAGGTCGGCAACGACATAGGTCACCGCCTCGTCGTCGCGCCGGACATAGGTCTCGAATCGTCGGTCGCGGTAGCTGCGGTCGCCGACATGAAGCGTGAGCAGGGGCTTCTCGCCATTGCCGTAAAGGCTCAGCCGGACCGCCTTGTCACCGAGCCCGATCCGCTCGTAGAGATCGGGATTGCGCGTCGTCTCGCGCACGATCCGGGCGTCGATGAGGGCGCCGAACAACTGGCCCACTTGCTTTGCATCAGCAGGATAGCCGCCCTTCTCGGCGATCACCCAGACCCCATCCTTGCGTGTCAATGTGGTCGTGTTGAGATCGCTCGCAATCGTGATTCTCTGCACCTCGTTGATCTGCCTTGCGAGATCGGGATAAAGAGGCGCGTTTCGCTGGCCGACCTCGTGCGGCGCGGTTTCGCCGAACAGCACCCAGATGGCGGCGAGCACCGCGATCAGGGTCAGGAAGCCGAGGATCGTCGTCTGGCGTTCGCTCATCATGCGGGAACCCTCCTCCTCCTGCGCCGCCGGCGCCAGGCCGCGAGCGACAGCGCGATGAGCGTCAGCAGCGCCGGGACCAGTACCACGTTCAGGATGACGAGCCGCGTCTCCAGGGCCTCGATGTCGCGCACCAGATTGCGCTGCACGGCGCGGAGCTGCTGCCGGATCTCGAGCGTACGGGCGCGGAAGCGCGCGAGCTCCTGTTCCTGCTCGGGGGTGAGCACGCGCTCGCTCTCGCCCATCTTGGCCTGCAGATCCTTGAGTCGCTGCTCGGTGGTTGCGAGCTCCTGCTTGAGGCGCTCCTGTTCGGCGAGGAAGCGGGCCTCGGCGTCGCGCCGGATGGCATTGACGACGACAAAGGGGCGATCGCGAACGCCTCGCCCACGCAGGGCGATGAGCGCGTCCGAGCCGGCAAGATTGTCGAGCGCGTTGATGAGCAGGGTGGCGTTGTCGGCGATCGGCACCAGGATGCGCTGGCCGAAGAAATCCTGCACCTGTACCCAGAAACGGTCGTCGAAAAGGTCGCTGTCGGCGCCGACGATGACCGCGATGGGGCCCTTTGATTCGGCGAGATGCGGTGCAGCAGGCGCGGATTTCGCCGGCGCCTCGTCCTGTTTTGCCTCCGGTTTCGCCGGCGGGCCGTCGGGATAGGCGCTCTTTGCGGGCCCCGTCACACGGGCGACAAGCGTATAGCGCTTGTCGTCGGGCACGACCTTGCGCAGAAGCGCATCGGGATCGGGC
>RFKS01000250.1 GCA_003694205.1 Alphaproteobacteria bacterium
GCCGTACTCGCCGATCCAGGACTCGCCGTCGAGCAGCTTGTGATAGAGCAGCATGTCGAGAAGTGGCACAGACGAGACGACGGCGCCGCAGAGCTGCGGATAGCGCACCATGGTGGCGCCAACGAGCAGGCCGCCGTTCGAGCCGCCATAGATGCCGAGGCGCCGCGCCGAGGTCACTTGGCGCGCGACGAGATCCTCGGCCACTGCCGCGAAATCCTCATAGGCGCGCGGCCGGTTCTCCTTGAGCGCCGCCTTGTGCCAGCGCGGTCCGAACTCGCCGCCGCCGCGGATATTGGCGACCGCATAGGCGCCGCCCCGCTTGAGCCATTCGATGGCAAGCGGCGAGAGATAGCTCGGGCTGAGCGAGATCTCGAAGCCGCCATAGCCGTAAAGGATGGTCGGCGTCGAGCCGTCGAACGCCATCTCCTTCGCGCGGATCAGGAAATAGGGCACCCGGGTACCATCGGCGCTCGTCGCGAACTGCTGTTCGACCGTATAGTCCGCGGCGTCGAACCGGGCCGGCATATGCTTCACCGGCTCCGGATCGCCGCCATCGCGCGCGAGATAGAGCGTGTCGGGATCGAGAAAGCTCTCGAAATTGAAGAACAGGGTGTCGCTCAATTCATCCGCCGAGACGAGGCTGACCGTGCCGTTCGGCGGCAGGGTGATGTCGCGCGTCCGCCAGCCGTCGCCGTCCCGCGTCGCCCGCATGAGCCGGCCGGTCACATTGTCGAGCGCGGTGACGTAGACCGCGTCCGCGGTGCGCGCGACATCCTGGATCGCCAGCGTCTCGCTTGGCGCGGCGATGATGGCGGCTCCATCGACCTTGCCCGCATCGAGCGATGCCAAGGGCACCGAGACCACCGCACCGGCGGGCGCAG
This sequence comes from Alphaproteobacteria bacterium, assembly GCA_003694205.1. GTDB lineage: Bacteria > Pseudomonadota > Alphaproteobacteria > Sphingomonadales > Rhodothalassiaceae > J134. The sequence continues at coordinate 882 of RFKS01000250.1, forward strand.
AAAATCCGTCGACCGCCCAGTCGCTGCGCAACAGGGCGATGAGCTGCCCGTCAATCACGCCGCGGAAATCGACATCATCGGGGAGCGGCAGAGCGCTGAGCGCGCCGCCTGCACCCATATGGTAGACGGTCTGGTGGAAGAAATCCGGCGCCCGCACGATGAAGGCTTCGCGGCCTTCCGGGCGGTGGAAGACGGCGGGAAAGACGAAGGCGTCGGTTTCCGCACTCTCGAAGACCTGTTGCGCATCGGCGAGCGGCGTGCCGCGCTGCCACAGCCGGATGGTGCGCGCATAGCCCGAGGTGTTCTTCGAGCCGCCCTCGAGCGGGCTTGCGATGAGAAGACGGTCGGCGTCGAGCCAGGCCACATTCTGCTTTTCCTCACCGAGGGCAAAGCCGCCGCCGACGAACTGCCCCGACTGGGTGTCGAACTCGCGCAGGACGACGGCGTCCGCGCCACCACGGGAAAGGCGGAGAACACAGCGATCGAAGGCGGGCGGAAGACAGTCGGCGCCCTTCCAGACCCAGTTCTCGCCCTCTGCCGCGGCCAGTGCATCGAGATCGAGAAGCGTGCGCCAGTCGGGCGATTCGCTGGCGTAGCTCGCGAGTGTCGCGCGCCGCCACAGGCCGCGTACATGGTCCTTGTCCTGCCAGAAATTGTCGACGTTGCCGTTCCTTATCTCGCCATAAGGAATGCGGTCGGCGGCGGTATAGACCGCGAGCGCGGCATCCCGGATCGCGGCGAAGCGCGGGTCCGTCTCGAGGCGCGCCAGCGCCCGCTCATTCTGCTCGCGTGCCCAGGCGAGCGCCCGCTCGCCTTCCACCTCCTCGAGCCACAGGAAGGGGTCCTCGCCACCCGCAATGGTGGTTGTCTCTTCTTTCACGGCCGTCTCGTCGGATTTCCTGTCACAGGCAGCGAGCCCCGCAAAGAGAGGCAACGCCAGAGCGAAAGCGGCCCATAGCCGAAGGTTCGTCACGCGTCCAGTCCACATCCCCATCTCTCCCTTGTCCGTCGCCAGCGTGGCCGCCGATCATCGCGCCATATGCGTCGCACCGCAATGCCGCGCGTCAGAAGCGATCCTTGCGGCGGCGGATTTCGGCGAAGACCGCGACATCGTCCGCTTCCTCCAACCCGAGCCGACGGCGGATTTCGGGGCTCTCGGGTCTGAGGAAAGGATTGGTCGCACATTCGCGGTCAAGGCGCGTTGGTACCGTCGGACGGCCTGCGCGCCGGAGTGCCGCCACCTCGCGCATGCGTTCGACGAGCGCCGCGTTTCCTGGCTCGAGGCTAAGCGCGAAGCGGCCGTTCGCCTCGGTATATTCATGCGCGCAGCAGATCCGCGTCGCGGGGTCGAGGGCACGAATCTTCAGGAGCGAGTGCCACATCTCATCCGCCGTGCCCTCGAACAGCCGCCCGCAGCCGAGCGAGAACAGCGTGTCGCCGCAAAAGAGCACCTTCTCGCGCGAAAAGTGAAAGGCGATATGGCCGGCAGTGTGCCCGGGAATCGCGATCACGCGCGCCGTCGTGCCTCCGAATGCGATCTCGTCCCCCTCGTCGACCCAGCGGTCGGCAGTTCCGATGCGCTGCCGCTCGGCAGCCGGCGCGACCACTTGGGCCCGGTAGTGGCGCCGGAGTCCGGGAACACCGCCGACATGGTCGGGATGGTGGTGCGTACACAAGATGAGGTCCGGTGCGAGTCCCCGGGCCTCGAGCGCCGCGACCACCGGATCGGCAACGGAAGGATCAACGATGGCGACGGCGCCCGATGCCGGCTCGCGCACGATATGGACGTAGTTGTCCCGGAGCACGGGGATGAGATCGATCTCGAGCGCGTTGCTCATTCCTTCTCCTCCGCCGTGGCATAGGTCGCATGCGGATCGAACGACCGGTCCATCACGAAGGAGAGCCCGCCGCGCCGGGCGCCGGTGCGTTCA
>RFKS01000251.1 GCA_003694205.1 Alphaproteobacteria bacterium
ACATGCGCCGCGGCGAGCGCCGGAGCGTCATTGAGTCCGTCGCCGATCATCAGCACCCGAGCGCCCTCAGCGCGCAGTTTCTCGAGCGTCGCAATCTTGTCTTCGGGCCGACATTCGGCGGTGAATTCGTCGATGCCGAGGGCGCGCGCCGTCTTCGCCACCACGGCCTCGCGGTCGCCGGAAAGCAGGGCCACGCGCAGGCCGCTCGCCCGCAGACGGGCGACCACCTCGGCCGCGTCCGGTCGCAGACGGTCGGCAAAGGTGAAGCGGACCGGATCAGCGCCCGCGCGCGCGAGCCAGAGTTCCGGCCTGTCGGCCGCCGCCTCGCCTTCGGCGCCGACCCAGTCGCGACGGCCGAGACGCACCCGCGCGCCCTCATGTCGGCCCTCGACACCGCAGCCTGGCACCTCGCGCAGTTCGCTCACATGCGGCAATGCGGTATCCGCACCGGCGCGCACGAGCGCCATCGCCAGAGGATGCCGTGAGGCGGCGGCGAGCGCGACCGCAAGGGCCCGGTCGGCGGCGGCGATGCCCCCGCTCTCGTCGAGCTCGAGCGTCGCCGTCGTCAGCGTTCCGGTCTTGTCGAAGACCACCGTATCGACCGCGGCCAGTCGTTCGAGCGCATCCCCCGACTTGAGCAGGACGCCGCGCTTGAGAAGCTCGCCGGCGGCGACCACCTGCGCCACCGGGACGGCGAGCCCGAGGGCACAGGGGCAGGTGATGATCAGCACCGCGACCGCGGTCATCAGCGCCGTGTGCCAGCCGGCGCCAAGCGCGAGCCAGCCGAGGAAGGTGCCGGCGGCAAGGATATGGACCGTCGGCGCGTAGATGCGCGCGAGACGGTCGGCGAGACGCACATAGCCGGCACGTGACTGCTCGGCGGCCTCGACGAGGCGCGCGATCTCGGCGAGAAGCGAGCGATCGTCGGGGGCCGTCACGGCGACGACGAGGGGGCCCGAGAGATTGAGCGTGCCGGCATAGACCGGATCACCCTGCGCGGCCCGCTCGGGCACCGACTCACCGGTGATCAGGCTCTGATCGATATCGCTTGTCCCCTCGCAAACCTTGCCATCGGCGGGCACCCGCATGCCGGGCGCGACGAAGACGCGGTCCGCGGGCCGGAGCGCGCTCACCGGCACCGAGACCCGCCGCCCGTCGGGCTCGATGCGAATGGCGCCAACGGCCCGGAGCGCGAGGAGATTGCGTGCCGCCTCGCCCGCCCGGCCACGCATGGCGGCATCGAGATAACGCCCGATGAGGAGGAAGAAGACGAGCGTGATGCTGGCGTCGAAATAGACATGCTCGGCACCACGTATGGTCTCGGCGAGGCTCGCCCCGGCGGCGAGGATGACGGCGAGGGTGATCGGCACGTCCATGTTCATCTGCCGGTGCCCAAGCGCCCGCGCGGCGGAGCGGAAGAAGGGCTGTCCCGCATAGGCAATGGCGGGCAGGGCGATGAGCGCCGAGAGCCAGTGGAAGAGCGACCGCGTCGCCGGCTCCATGTCGGAGACGAGCCCCGCCCAGACGGAGACCGAGAGCAGCATCACATTGCCGGCGGCGAAACCGGCGACGGCGATCGCGCGCAGGAGCGCCGCGCGCTCCCGCTTCTCGCTCTCGTCGGCGAGACGGGGGTCGAAGGGGGCAGCGTCGAAGCCAAGATCCGCGAGCGCCGCGCGGACGCCGTCGGCGGAGGGTCCGTCCTCGTGCGCAACCACATGGACGCGCCTGGTCGAGAGATTGGCGCGCACGGTCTCGATGCCGGGCAGGCGGGCAAGACCGCGTTCGATTCGCGCGATGCAGCCGGCACAGTGCATGCCGGGAACGAGAAAAAGCATCTCCTCTCGCCCGGCTCGCGCGCGTGGCCCGGATGCGGGCGCGGCAGGAGTGGCCGGGGCGAGCGTGCTCATGGCCGGATCACCAGCGATTCGCGGCGCCGAAAACGCAGGGCGTCCTTGTCGAAGATCTCGATATCGCGCCGCCAGTTGCCCGCACGCGGCAGCACGAGGCGGCCTTCATAGCGCCCGTCGCCCCGCTCATCGAGCCGGACCTCGCGGTCCTCCGCGGCACGTACCCGGGAATGGTAGCGGACGACGACGCGCAGGCCCGCAAGAGGCGCTCCATCGCGAGCGTTGAGACGCGCGACCAGATGGCGCTCGCGCGGCGTCGCGCCGGCGGTGTCGGCAAGATCGAGTTCCCAGCCCAGCGCCGCCTGCTCCCGCGCCGCCGCGATCTCGCGATTGTAGTCGCGGCCATGGCGATAGGCGTCGGCCTCCTCGACCCCGTCATAGCGCACCGTGGCGAACCAGATGAGGGCGCCATTGGCTAGGAAGACCACGCCGAAGAAGGCGATGAAGGCAAGGAGTGCATGCCGGCCTGTCAGTTGCTTCGCCATCATCACCGTCCACTTGCCCCGGGGGCGTGGAAAGCCGTCGCTTCCCGATAGACCGCCGCGCTCGCCACATCGCGAAGCTCGATCGTGATCGGAAGCTCGCCATCCTCATCCTGCCGCGCCCGGATGGTCTGGCGCGGCAGACTGACAAAAAGCCGCACCGCACGCACGCTGTCGGGCGCGACCTCGAAGCGGAGCACCGCCGCGTCGCCAAGCTCGGGGCTCTTGAGTCGGGCCTCGGAGAGGCCTGCGATCGCCACCTCGAATCGACGCAAATGGTGCGCCTTGTTGAGCACCTTCAGCGTGTAACCATTGCGGATGGAGCCATCGGAAAGGCGCACGAAGAGGGGATTTCGATCGTGCAGGACATTGAGGTCGAGGTCGCTGCGCGTGAGAAGCCCGTAGGCCATGAGCCCGGAAACGATGAGGATGAGAACCGAATAGAGGACAGTGCGCGGCCGGATGAGTCGCACCCGCGGGCGTTCGCCGCTCTCGCGCGCCGCCGGCATCGACAGGGTCTCATAGGCGATGAGGCGGCGCGGTCGGCCGACCCGGTCCATGATCTGGTCGCAGGCGTCTATGCACAGGGCGCACTGGATGCATTCGAGCTGTGGCCCGTCGCGAATGTCGATGCCGGCGGGACAGGCGGCGACGCAGGCACCGCAGTCGATGCAGTCGCCACGCCCTTCCCAGGGCTCGCCCTTCTTGTGCGGGCCGCGCGGTTCACCGCGATCGGCGCGGTAGGAGACGAGAAAGGTGTCGGCGTCGAACATCGCGCCCTGGATGCGCGGCCAGGGGCACATATAGGTGCACACCTGCTCGCGCAGGAAGCCACCGAGCGTGAAGGTGGTGAAGGTGAAGGCGGCGACCGAGATATAGGCCGCCGGCGGCGCGGCACCATCAACCAGCGCCCGCGCAAGCGTCGGCGCATCGGCGAAATAGAAGACCCAGGCGCCGCCGGTGGCAACCGAGATCAGAAGCCAGATCGCATAGGTGAGGCCGCGCTTCCAGATCTTCTCGAGGGTCCAGGGAGCGCGATCGAGCCGGATTCGCTTGTTGCGATCGCCCTGGACCAATCGTTCCACATAGATGAAAAGATCGGTCCAGACCGTCTGCGGGCAGCTATAACCGCACCACACGCGGCCAAAGAGCGCCGTGGCGAGGAAAAGCGCAAGCGCGGCGAGGATGAGAAGGCCGGTGAGGTAATAGACCTCCTGCGGCCAGATCTCGATGAAGAAGAAATAGAAGCGCCGGTGCGGCAGGTCGAGGAGCACCGCCTGATCGGGCGCTCCTGGACCGCGGTCCCAGCGCAGCCACGGCGTCACATAGTATATCCCGAGCGTCACGACCATGACCGCCCACTTGATGCGGCGGAAGGTGCCGTTGACCCGTTTCGGGTGGATCTTCCTGCGTGGCGCATAGAGCTTCGGCGGGTTGGGCTGGGGCGGCGCGGGAGATCCACGCCGCGGCATTCCTCCTGCCTGCGCCGAACCGCGAGCCATCCTTCTCAACTCCACATGCCCTCGTCCGCCGCCGCCGGATGGCGCGGCCAAGGGGAGCGGCGGCGCCTACTCGCCTGCCGCCGCGGGCTCCTCCTCGACGCCACCGCCGAGGCCGTGCACATAGAGGGTGAGCGACTTGATCGTCGCTGCATCAAGCCGTCCGCCCCAAGCGGGCATGACGCCGGCGCGGCCATTGGCCACGCTCTCGAAGATATCCTCCTCGCGCCCACCATAGAGCCAGATGTCGTCGCTGAGATTGGGCGCTCCGACAAAAGTCTGGCCCTTCGCGTCGAGGCCGTGGCAGGCAGCGCAGCTCGCCTCGAAGACGAGGGCCCCGCGCGCCGCGGCTTCCGCGTCGCGAGCGCGGCCGCTGAGGCTGAGGACGAACTGTACGACATCGGCGACATCGGCGCGGCCGAGGAGCCCGTCCCTGAGATGTGCCGGCATGGCACCGAGCCGCGTCTCGGGATCGGCCTCCCAGCGGATGCCGTGCGTGATGGTCTGCTCGATGTCGGAAAGTCGGCCGCCCCACAGCCAGTCGTCGTCATTGAGATTGGGAAATCCCGGCCCGCCCTCGGCACCGGAACCGTGGCAGGGCGCGCAATTGTCACCAAAGGCGGAAGCGCCGTTCGCCAGCGCCAGCCGCAGCAGCTCGGGATCGCGACGAATCGTGCCGAGATCCGCCTTTTCAAGGCGCGCGAGGTCGGCCTCGCGCGCGGCGGCGCGCTGTGCCATCTCGGCCGCCACGTCATCGCGTGCGGTCTTGCCTGCAAGCCCCCGTGTGAAGGTCCATTCCCCATCCATCCAAACCGGCCAGGACGGATACCAGACCCAGAACAGGACCGAGCCGATGATGGTGAGATAGAAGATGATCAGCCACCAGCGCGGCAGCGGCTGATCGAGCTCGGTGATGCCGTCCCAATCATGACCCGTCGTCTGGATGCCGGTGACCTCGTCGCGATCTGGCGTCGTGCTCATCGTTCCCTCTCCTCGAATCCGTCGTCCTCGAGCGGCACGCGACTGGCGCGCTCGAACTTGGCCCGGTTGCCCGGCCACAACGCATAGACGAGTGCGACCAGGAACAGGACCATAAGGAAGGCGAGGCCCCAGGTACCGGCGATATGCATCATGCGCTCATACATCGGTATCACCGGTCATTGTCATCGCGCTTCGGATCATAGAGATCGAAATCGACGAAGGTGCCGAGCACCTGCAGATAGGCAATCAGCGCATCAAGCTCGGTCACATGCTTCGGATCGCCGTCGAAGTCGCGCACCGGCACCTTGTCGCCGTAGCGCGCGAGGAGCCCCGAGGCGTCGGCATCCGGCGTCGCCTGTGCCTTGAGATCGGCGAGCGCATTGGCGATCATCTCCTCGCTGTAGGGCACGCCGACCCGCGCATTGGCCTGCATCACAAGCGCGATGGTGCGGGTGTCGAGTTCGGTCTCGGCGAGAAAGGGATAGCCGGGCATCACCGATTCCGGCACCACGGCGCGCGGATCGGCCATGTGCAGGCGGTGCCATTCGTCTGAATATTTGCCGCCGACCCGCGCCAGATCCGGTCCCGTCCGCTTCGAGCCCCACTGGAAGGGGTGATCATAGAGGCTCTCGGCGGCGAGGCTGTAATGCCCATAGCGTTCGACATCGGAGCGGAGCGAGCGGATCATCTGGCTGTGGCAGTTGTAGCAGCCCTCGCGGATATAGATATTCCGCCCCGCGAGCTCGAGCGGTGTATAGGGGCGGATGCCCTCCACCTTCTCGATCGTGCTCTTGATCCAGAACAGCGGGATGATCTCGACGATGCCGCCGATCGAGACCACAACAAGGACGAGGACGAGAAGAAGGATCGAGTTCTTCTCGATGGTCTTGTGCGAAAAGCCGGCCATCGTCGCCTCCCCTACGCCGCCGCGACCGCAAGGGGCGTCGCCTCGCCGCGGCGCACCTCGCCCTTCGCGGTCTTCCACAGATTATAGGCCATGATGAGCGCGCCCAAGAGATAGAGGATGCCGCCCAAGGCCCGGATCATGTAATAGGGATGCATGGCCTCGACCGTCTCGGCGAAGGAGTATTCGAGGAAGCCGAGATCGTCATAGGCGCGCCACATCAGCCCCTGCATGATCCCCGAGACCCACATCGCGGTGATGTAAAGGAGGATGCCGAAGGTGGCGATCCAGAAATGCCATTCGACCAGCGCGTTGGAATAGAGCCGCTTTGCCCCGAAGAGCTGCGGCGCCATGCAGTAGAGCGCCCCGAAGGAGACGAAGCCGACCCAGCCGAGCGCGCCCGAATGCACGTGCCCGATGGTCCAGTCGGTATAGTGCGACAGCCCGTTCACCCAGTGCATCGACATCACCGGTCCCTCGAAGGTGCTCATGCCGTAAAAGGCGACCGAGACCACCAGCATGCGGATGACGGGATCGGTGCGGAGCTTGTCCCAGGCGCCCTTGAGCGTCAGCAGCCCGTTGAGCATGCCGCCCCAGGAGGGCATCCACAGCATGATCGAGAAGGTGGCGCCGAGCGTCTGTGCCCACATCGGCAGGGCGGTGTACTGCAGATGGTGCGGTCCGGCCCAGATATAGAGAAAGATGAGGGCCCAGAAATGGACGATCGACAGCCGGTAGGAATAGACCGGTCGCTCGGCGCGCTTGGGCACGAAATAGTACATGATGCCGAGAAAGCCGGCGGTGAGGAAGAAGCCCACCGCATTGTGGCCGTACCACCACTGGATGAGGGCATCCTGCGGGCCCGAGAAGGCGGCCACCGATTTCGAGGAAAAGAGAGAAATCGGCAGCGAGAGATTGTTGCCAAGATGGAGCAAGGCGATGGTCACGATGAAGGCGAGATAGAACCAGTTCGCGACATAGATGTGCGGCTCGCGGCGCTTGGCGAGCGTGGCGAGGAAGACGAGGAGATAGACCACCCAGACGATGGTCAGCCAGATGTCGACATACCATTCCGGCTCGGCATATTCGCGGCCCTCGGTCACCCCCATCAGATAGCCGGTGGCAGCGAGCACGATGAAGAGCTGATAGCCCCAGAAGACGAACCAGGGCGCGATCGCGCCGGCGAGCCGCGTGCGGCAGGTGCGCTGTAACACCCAGAAGCTGGTCGCGATGAGCACATTGCCACCAAAGGCGAAGATGACCGCCGAGGTATGGAGCGGACGCAGGCGGCCGAAATTGGTGAAGGCGGTGTCGAAATTGAGCGCCGGGAAAACGAGCTGCAGCGCGATCACGACACCAACGAGAAAGCCGGCGATGCCCCAGAAGACCGAGGCGA
>RFKS01000252.1 GCA_003694205.1 Alphaproteobacteria bacterium
CACCACATCCTCCGCCCCGCGCGCGAAAAAGGCTGGTTCCGCTCCCGCGAAGGTGACGAAAACGGCGAAGCAGGCGGCAAAGGCCGGCACAGCGGGTGGGCGTTCGGCGGCGAAAAAGCCCGCCGCAAAGAAAGGCGCGACCGCCGCTGCGTCACAGAGCCGCAAGTCGAAGGCGACAGCGAGCAAGACCACGGCGGCTCGGCGTACGTCGAAAAAGCCTCCGGAAAGGACGGCACCCGAGCCACCCGCAGCCGAACCCGCCGGCGCCGATGCGCGCCCCGAGGCATCCGCTACGGAAAGGACAGGCGACGACACCTCGCCGCGCGCCACGGCGGAGATCTGGCGCGCGCTTGGCGTTCTCGGCTTCGGCACACTCTCGATCACGCTCGTCGGGCTCGCGACGCTGACCGGCCTCATCCAGTCGGGCCTGCGCGCCGCGCGGCCGGAATCGGCCAAGCCGCTCGACGGATTCCAGAAGGCGCTCACCGCCTATCTGGGCCAGATCACGCGTTATCTGGGGAGCCCGGACCCACAGGCAGAGCCGCCCTTCCCCTTTTCCGATTTCCCCGACGCGTCCCCGACCGGAGAAGACAGGAATGGCTGACGGAGGGGCGACGAGCGACCCTTTCAGTCGCTGACGGTCAGGGCGCGGAAGCACCAGCGGCAGCGGCAACATGCCCGCTCGGCGTCGTACCGGACTTCGCTGCTCTCGAAGGAGAGTTCGATCAGCGCATGGCCCCGGATGTCGATGTCGGCATCGTGCAGGCAGGCAACGATGGCGGCCCCGAGCGCTGTCGCCTCGTCCTCTTCACAGGTGAGCTCCGCGGCCAGACGGATCTCGTGTTCCTGACCATCGAAGGTCGCCGAGTGCCAGGCGCGCGCGTGCCAGCGTTCGAGCGTCACGAGATCGGCCGGCCGCACCCCGGATTCGCCACCCCCGTCACCGCGATAGGCCGCACACCAGGCGCCGATGGCGCGGTCCGTCTCAAGCTTTTCGAAAATTCCCCGCCGCAGCGGCCATGATGCATCGGCTCCCATCGTCGCTCTCCTCCTTGCCAGGCGCACAAAAAAGGCCGACACCGTATGGTGCCGACCCGGTTGATCTATTTATCCGCTTATCCTTTTTGGTACGTTTTTCTTTCCCCTTTGTCAAGGGTCTCGCGCATTCAACTCCATGAACAGGTCTACTGCCCGCCCCAGTTGCGCCCGGGCCCAGCCATTGCGCCGCCTCCAGCGGCGATCGACACTCGCAAAGCTGGCACCATCGACGACCAGCGACAGGACGGCCTCCAGATTGCCACCTTCGCCTCTGACCCTCTGTGCCCATTGCCTGAGCAGGCGGGCGGTTTCCTCGTCGCGTTCCGGCCCAGCAAGCGATTCCGATCGCGGCCACCGACCGGGGCGCAAAGAGAGGCCCGATTCGGGCCGCGCGCCCGGTGCCCAGCCGCGCCCGGCCAACCGCTCCAGGCCCCGTTCAAGCTCATGTGCCGCACACAGTGCCTCGCGCGGTGCTTCGCGGCGGAACCGCTGCAAACCGCCCCGGCCGCGCCGTGCCACCGCCACGACCTCCTCCCTTTCTTGTTTACCACGCGACTATACTACCATAAGTAGGCCGATCCTATCGCGGCTTTTTCCTATTGCCAAGCGGCTTGCACCTATTGCCTCGATCAAGGGGGCGGACTAGGCTTGCCGTGTGAAGGACAGCACCATATCCGACAGCGAGGCGCGCGCGCGACTGGACCACCTGATCCGGTCGACGCCGGGCGCCAGTTACGCCTCGATTTCCGCCCTCATCGGGCGCAATCACGCCTATATCCAGCAATATATCCGGCGCGGTCGGCCACGGCGCCTGAACGAGGTCGACCGGCGCAAGATCGCGCGCCATTTCTCGGTCCCGGAAAGCGAGCTCGGGGCACCGCCGCCCGATCCCGGTGCCGGCCCGGCGGGACGACCCGAAGCCATTCGCGACCTCGTGCTCGTCCCTTGTCTTGCCGCGACCCGGGCGGCCACCGGCGGCATGCGGGAGGCCGCATGCGAGGCGACCCGCCCCTTCGATGCAGGACAGCTCGCCGGACTCACGGAAAACGGGGCACATGCGCTGGTCGTCTGTCGCGTTCACGGTGATTCGATGGAACCGACGCTGAGCGATGGTGACGAGGTCCTTGTCGACACCTCGGAGACCACCGCGCGGCGCGACGCGATCTTCGCCATCCGCCATGCGGGGGTGCTGCAGATCAAGCGGCTGTCGGTGAACCCGGTCACCGGTCGCGTGACGCTGCGCAGCGACAATCCGTTCTACGAGTCATGGCCCGACTGTGACCCCGCGGCGATCGAGGTCGTGGGCCGCGTCATCTGGGCCGGGCGTCGTCTCTAGCCTTGCCGGAAAGCGCCTCTAGCTCGCGATAGAGCACGCCGCTGGCCGCGAAATCGGTGAAAAAGCCGTCGATTCCGAGGGCGAGAAAGCGGCGGTACTCGGCCTCCGGAGACGGAAATCCCGCCGGCGTCCGGTCGTCGCGCAGGGTCCAGATATGGACCATGAGCCCGGCCGCGTGCGCCCTTGCGACAAAGCCGCTGTCGGTTCCGTCGGGACGCAGGAGGAGGGCCTTGGACGGCCCGATGGCATCGGTAAATCCGGCGAGCTCGGCAAATGGCAGCGGCGGGTCATAGTCCACGGGCACACCCGACGCATCTGTTTTCGGCTCGATGAGAAAGACGAGCCGGATGTCCGTTTCCGACCTGAGGCGGCGCAGGATCGGCGCCTCGAAAGACTGGATGAAGACGGGATCGTCGCGGCCACGGAACCCATGCCTTGCGAGACTTGCGAGAAGGGGCGGCACGAAATCGAACCCGCGGCCCGCGAAATAGCCCGGATGCTTGGTCTCGGGATAGACGCCGATACGCCGCCCGCGGCGCCGGCTTTCGCTCTCGACAAGCTCCAGAACCTCGTCGAAGGTGGGGATCGCGAAGCGGTCGTCGAATTCGTGCGATCGGTCCGGAAACGCCTGTCGCGCCCGCAAGGTGCGGATCTCGGCGAGCGTGAAATCCTCGCTCCACCAGTCGCTGTGGCCATCGATCTCGCGCTTGCGGTCCGCAAACTCGGGGTGGTCCGCGACATCGGTCGTGGTCGACAGGAAATGATCGTGGCGCGCGATCAGATGGCCGTCGGCGGTAAAGACGAGATCGGGCTCGATATAGTCGGCGCCAAGCTCGATCGCGAGCCGATAGCCCTCGAGCGTGTGTTCCGGAAGGTGGCCGGGCAAGCCGCGATGGGCGATGACGACGGGACGAGCACCGTCAAGCGTGGGATGAGGCCAGGCAGATGCCAGAAACGCCATCAGCGACAGGACTCCCTGCGCCAGAAACATCGTCGACACTATCTCCTCCCTCCATCATCCCTGGCAAGCCGTCACCGGCATCCGGGGCCCGGCGGTCACAGCATGGCATCCACGATTTTGTGATGTCACCCTGTCTTTTCCCGCGGCGGCGGGAATGCTAATGCCGGCGACACTTCAATGGCCATTGGTTTGACACGCATGCCCGACGCGCCACTGCCCGCATCCGCAGCCCGCTTTCGCGATCCCGACCGCACCGCGGCCGGCGAGCCGCGGGCACGGATCGACCTGGTTGCGTTGAGGACACTCTGGTTCAACACCGGAACGCTGTGCAACCTCGCATGTTCCCACTGCTATATCGAATCGACGCCGAAGAATGACGCCCTCGTCTATCTTCGCCGTGACGAGGTGCGCGCCTATCTCGACGAGATCGCCGGCAGCGATCTGCCCACCGAGGAAATCGGGCTCACCGGCGGCGAACCCTTCATGAACCCCGATATCGTGCCGATCATGGAGGACGTGCTCGGGCGCGGCTTCCGCCTGCTCGTGCTCACCAATGCCATGGCGCCGATGTGGCACCGGCGGGCCGCGCTTCTCGACCTCAAGGCGCGCCACGGCGACCGCCTGACGCTGCGGGTTTCGGTCGACCATTTCCAGCGCGCGCGCCATGAGGAGG
>RFKS01000253.1 GCA_003694205.1 Alphaproteobacteria bacterium
CGGGGTTGACGACCGTAATCGCATTGAGCCCGCTCGGCTTGTCATAGGCCGTGATGCGGGCGAGATAGGCGTCGACGACACCCACGCAGGTGATCCGACCGTCCTCGATCGCCGCCTGAATCTCTGCGATCGTCGCCTCGACGACATCGAAATCCCTGGCCGGCGGTGCCGGCTCACAGGCGCCGAGAGCCAGGATGCCGAGTGACAGGACCCTTGCGATGACGGGTCTCATGGTTGCCCCCCTTTCTCGTTGGCCCTCAGGCGCTTCCGGCCCGCAGGAGACGGCCCGGGCGCGCGTCGGTGAGCGCATCATCGAGCACGATCGGCTCGCCGGCAACAAGCGTCGCCCGGTATCCCTCGGCGCCCTGGAACAGGCGCTTTCCCCCAGCCGGCAAGTCGTGCACGATGCGCGGCCGTGGCAGGCGCAACCTGTCGAAGTCGATGACATTGATGTCAGCCTTCATGCCGGGCGCCAGTACACCGCGATCATGAAGACCCATATGGCGCGCATTGTCGCGGGTCTGCTTCTTCACCAGCCATTCGAGCGGCAGGCGCTCGCCGCGGCTGCGATCGCGCGCCCAGTGGGTGAGCAGAAAGGTGGGAAAGCTCGCATCGCACACCGTGCCGACATGCGCGCCACCATCCGACAGGCCGAACAGCGCCTGCGGATGCGTCATCATGGTGCGCAGGTCCGCAAGATCAAAGCGGCTGTAATTGTAGATCGGAAAATAGATCAGCCGTTCGCCGTCCTCCTCGAGGAGCACGTCGTAGATCGCCTCCATCACCCCGACCCCGCGCTCCCGCGCGACATAGTAAAGTGAATCCGCCATCGGCGGCTCATAGTCGGGGGGATCCTCGAGCCGGAACATGCGCAGCGAGAAAAAATCGAGCCGCTCGAGAACGGCATCGGCGAGCGGTGGCACCGGGCTGTCCGGGCCCGAAAGCCGCGTCCTCTCCTCGGTGAGAAGGTGCCGCCGGAAATCGGCATCGCGCAGGGTTCGGACGCGCTCCGCAAGCGGGCGGTGGTGAATGGCGCGATAGCTCGGAAAGGCCATCAGCGGGTTGAGCGTCGTCTCGAGGCCGAGACAGACGCCAATGCCGCGCGCCGCCACCTGTACCTTCATCGCAAGGCCGGCGGCATTCGCCGCCTCGACGCGGTCGAGGATGCGGGTCCACTGATCGGGGGCGAGATCGCGCTGATTGAGCGAGACCGAGACCGGACGACCGCCGGCGCGGGCGATGCGCTCGACGAGGTCAAACTCGTCGTCAAAGGCATTGGGCCCATCGGCGAGACGGAAGTCCGAAACAAGCTGAAAGACGCCGTGCCCGGCGTCGCGCAGCGCCGCCGCGAGCCCCTCGAGTTCGTCGCCGGTGCTCGTCCTCGCGGGGGTGTCGGTGCCGTGGGCCGTCTTGTGGACATCGGTGCGACCGCTCGAGATGCCGTAGGCGCCGGCGCGGAGCGCCTCGGCCGCAAGTTTGCGCATGGCCGCGATATCGTCCACGGTCGCCGCCTCGCCGGCGGCGCCGCGCTCGCCCATGACATAGAGCCGCAGGGGATCGTGCGTCACCTGCGTCACGAGGTCGACCGCATGGGACCTTTCCCCGAGCCGGTCGAGATAGTCGCCAAAGCTTTCCCACTCGAAGCCGACCCCTTCGGCGAGGGCGACGCCGGGGATCTCCTCGACCCCCTCCATGAGCGCGATCAGCGTCTCCTCATCGCCCGAGTGCAAGGGGGCGAAACCGACACCGCAATTGCCCATCACCGCGGTCGTCACCCCATGCAGGGAAGAGGGCGCAAGCGTCTCGTCCCAGCAGGCCTGCCCGTCATAATGGGTGTGGATGTCGACGAAACCGGGGGTGACGATCGCCCCCTCGGCGTCGATGACACGGTCCGCCGGATCGGCGATCCGCCCGATGGCCGCAATGCGTCCCTCGCGAATACCGACATCCGCCCGAAAGCCGGGTCGGCCCGTCCCATCGAAGACGGTGCCCCCACGGATGATCACATCGAGGCTCATTCGATCGCCTCCGCTTCCGCCCTTGCCAGGCGCCGCTCGCCGCGTAACACCAAGGCCACGAATAGCAAGGCGGTGGGAAACATCAACACGCCATAAGCGGCACCGGGCAGCATCATCGCCTCGCTGTGTAGAAGCGTCGCGCCGACGAACATGGCGAGCGAGCCGTTCTGGATCCCGCATTCGATGGTCAGGGCTATGACCCGCGGCGGCGGCAGTCGCGCTGCCTTGGCGATGAGGAAAGCTGCCGTCATGGCACTGAGATTCAGGAGCAGAATGCCAGGCGCGAGGGAGAAAAGGTGGGCGCGGACGAGATCGCGCGCGAGCCAGATTGCGGCGATAAGAAAGAGCAGGAAAAGGCCAACGGCGAGCCGCCGCATGAGGGGTTCGAGCCGGATCGCTCCCGCCGGCCAGAGACCGCGCAACGTCATGCCGGCGAGCACCGGCAGAAGGGTCATCGCCGAAAGCGTCATCACTGTTCCGGCGAGCGACAGCTCGGGCGCCGCCGCGCCCATGAAGAACGGCAGGGCAAGGGCGACGATGAGCGGCAGGGTGAGGATGCTGACCATGCTGATCACTGCCGTCAGCGAGATCGACAATGCCGTATCGCCATGGCCGAGATGGGTGAGAAGATTCGACATCGGCCCGCCCGGCGCCGCAGCGATGATCATGAAGCCGACCGCGAGCCCACCCGTGATGCCGAGTGTATGAATGACGGCCAGCGCGAGTATCGGCAGAAGCAGAAGCTGCGCCGCGGCACCAACGAGAAAGGCCTTCGGTCGGGCTGCAACGGCGGCAAAATCGGCGGGCCTCAGGCCGAGCCCCATGGCAAACATGATCACCGCCACGATGACGGGCAGGCCCCAGGCACTGAAGAAATTCATGCGCGCAATCCGTCGGGCAATCCTCCGGCAGCAGCATAAAGGGCGGCCAAGGCAGGTCGCAAGTCGGCAAGGGTCCGGGCTTTCCAATCCCGGGCAAAGCGGTTATAGCCCCGCGCCATGACCAGGATCGACGACAGGACGGCCATTCTCCTGCTCTCGGGTGGGCTCGATTCGGCAACCGTTGGCGCCATGGCGGGCGCCGAGGGCTATCGCCTGCATGCGCTCTCCTTTCGCTACGGCCAGCGCCATGCGGTGGAGCTCGAGGCGGCGGCGCGCATCGCGACGCATCTCGGCGTCGCCGAGCATCGCATGGCGGAGATCGATCTCAAGCTCTTCGGGGGCAGTGCGCTGACCGACGACATCCCGGTGCCCAAGGGACGAGCGGCAACGGAGATGGCGTCCGGTATCCCGAGCACCTACGTCCCGGCGCGCAACACCATCTTTCTCGCTTACGCCCTTGCCTATGCCGAGGTGCTGCCGGCGCGACACATCTTTCTCGGCGTCAATGCGGTGGATTTCTCCGGGTATCCCGACTGCCGGCCCGATTTCATTGCCGCCTTCGAGACGATGGCCAATCTCGCGACACGGGTCGGCCGCGAAGGACCGGCACCGATTGAAATC
>RFKS01000254.1 GCA_003694205.1 Alphaproteobacteria bacterium
ACGCTTCCGGCGCCTTGCCGCGGCACAGGGGTTCCACCCCCTGCCGCCGCAACGGTTCGGCGAATGGGTGCTTCATCTCATTGAAACGCCCACGCACACAGGCATCGTCGGCCTCGAGACCGAGCCGGGAACCCTGCTGGTTGCGGCGGGATTCTTCCTCTACCAGGGGCGTTCGGGTATCGAGGCGTTGCGTGCCTGCGGTGACGCGCTGAGATCGGGGCGTTTTGACCGCCGCGATACCGGCGGGCATTTCACGCTGCTTCAGTGCGGGGCCGAGGGCATCGAGGTCATGTGTGATGGCCTCGGCGCGCACAAGATCTATCACGATGCCGACAGGCGCGTGTTCTCGAACGCCTTTCTCGCCGCCCTGTGCAGCAGCAGCGAGAGGCGAATCGATCCCATTGGCGCCCATGTCTATGCGTTCGCCGGCGCCTGCTATGGCGGACGGACATTCGTCCAGGGGCTTTCCTTTCTGGCCGCCGACCGCCGCCTTCGGCTCGGCAGGGAAGTGAAAATCTCCGTCCTCGAACCGCTCATCGTGCACGAACCGGTTGCGGGCCCTCACACGCTTGGGGAGGCCGTAGCCGTGAATCTCGAGGCCTTGCGCGCGACGGCGGCGACGCTCGCTGGCATTTCGCATGGGCGTGTGCGCCTTTCCTTTTCCGGCGGTTATGACAGCCGCCTGCTGCTCGCTCTGCTCCTCGAGCAGGGGGTGCGCCCCGAACTTTATGTCTATGGTCCCGACGGCGATATCGATGTGTGCATTGCGAAACATGTCGCTGAAGCCGAGGGCTTGAGGCTGCGCCATGTCGACAAGGGCAAGGGGCCGACACCGGACGGCGACGTCTTCCGCTCGGTGGTCGAGGCCGCCCTGGTCCATTTCGATGGCTGGAAAAACACCGGCCTTTTCGACAATGGCGCCGATGTGCCGGATCGCCGTTCTCGGCACGAAGACGGATTCCTGCCGGTGAATGGCGGCCTGGGAGAGATCTATCGCAACTTCTTTTCGCTGCGGGATCGCGCATACCGGGCTGAAGATATCGTCGCCAGTTTCTATCGCGGGTTCGATCCTCTCTGGGTCCGTGACCGGTCGGCCATAACCGCCTATTGCGACGAGATGGCTTTGCGCATGCGCGAGCAGCTCGATGCCGGAACGGAAGGTCTGTCGTCCCTGCAGGCGCAGCTTCTGTATCCCCTCTTTCGCGGCCGCTTCTGGACGGCACGGGAGGCGGAAATCAACCAGCACTTTGGGCCGATGAGTTTTCCCTTTCTCGAACATCGCCTGATCAACAGGGCCGCACAGGTGCCTGTCCCACTCAAGGATTACGGGAGGTTGCAGGCGGCAATGATCACCGCACTTTCTCCACGCCTTGCCGCCTTGCCCACCGGCTATGGCTTCACCTTCGATTCGCCGCCCGGCTGGCGATATCGACTGGACACCTGGTCGACGCTGATGCGGCCCATCTGGCTGCGTCGGCATATCCGCATTCTCAGGAGGCGACGGCAGGGGTGGCGGCGGCCCCCCTGGCTCGCGGAGGAGCGGTTGCGGACCGTCATGGACCCGTCGCTTCCCTTCATGCGGCACCTGTTTGCCGTCGAGCATGTGAACGACGCCGACACGCTCAATCGCGTCGTCACCATGGACTATCTCGCGCAGCGATTCGATTTTCGCGGTTAGACGAGTATTTCCCCCGGCGGCGGATGGCCGAGAAAGGCGGTCGGACTGGCGCTCAGCCCATAGGCGCCGGACTGGAAGACGACGACCAGATCGCCGACCTCGGCGCGCGGCAGCGCGGCGCGGTCGGCGAGGAGGTCGATCGGCGTGCACAGGCAGCCGACGACATTCACCGTCTCCTCCGCCGGCGCGCCGAAGCGCGTGCCAATGGCGACGGGAAAGTTGCGCCGGATGGCCTGGCCGAAATTCCCGGTCGCCGCGAGATGATGGTGCAGCCCACCGTCGGTGACGAGAAACACCTGCCCGCGCGAGACCTTGCGGTCGATGACGCGGCAGACATATAGCCCGGCTTCGCCGACGATATAACGGCCGAGCTCGAGGACGACCCTGGCCTCGGGCAGGGCCGACCTGATGTCGCGTACGACATCGGTGAGCCCCGCACCCACCGCGGCGAGGTCGAGCGGCTGGTCCTTGGGGAAATAGGGGATGCCGAAGCCGCCACCGATATTGACATAGCGCACCGGCGACGGTGCCGCGGCGGCGAGACGGATGGCGAGGGCGGCAATCTCCCGCTCGGCCGTCACGAGCGATTCCGCGCTCAGATTCTGCGAACCGCCGAAGATGTGGAATCCCTCGAATTGGAGCGGCAGCTCGGCGAGCGAATGGAGGAGCGCCGGCACCGCCTCGGCATCGACGCCGAACTGGCTCGGCCCGCCGCCCATGTGCATGCCCGAGCCCTTGAGGCGGAAGTCCGGGTTCACCCGCACCGCCACCCGCGGATGCAGCTTGCGCTCGGTGGCGATGGCCGCGAGACGCCGCATCTCTCCCTCCGATTCGAGCTCGATCAGCACCCCGGCCACGGCCGCGGCGGCGAGCTCCTCATCGGTCTTGCCGGGGCCGGCGAACCCCATCTCGGCGGGATCGAGCCCTGCTTCGAGGGCGCGCGCGAGCTCGCCCGCAGAGGCGACGTCAACGCCATCGACGAGGGGTGCGAGATGCGCGATCACCGCGGGCATCGGGTTGGCCTTGATCGCATAATGGAGACGCACGCCCTCGGGGAGCGCCGCCCGCAGCGCCGCCACGCGGTCGCTGATGCGGCCCCGGTCATAGGCATAGAAAGGCGTCCGGCCTACCTCGCGCGCGACCTGCCGCAGCGTCCGGCCGCCGATCAGGATTTCGCCGTCCGCACCCTGCCAGCGCGCGATCGCGGGATGTGCCGAGTCTTGCGCAGCCGGGCCCGTCATGCCGTTGCCTGTTCCTTTTCCGCTGCCGCCAAAAGTGCGGCTTTTATGGCCTTGCGGTCGATCTTGCCGTTCGCCGAGCGCGGCAGGGATTCGCGGATCTCGAGGCGGCCCGGGACCATGAATCCGGGCAGGCGCTCGCGGCACCGCGCAATCAGCGCATCACAATCGACCGTCTCCTGCTCCGGCACGATCGCGACCACGATCTCTTGCCCGAGCTCGGTATGCGGCAGGCCGATCGCCGCCGCTTCCTTCACCTGTCCGCTGTCGTAAAGGACCTCCTCGACCTCGGCCGGGCTGACGCGATAGCCCGAGGTCTTGATCATGTCGTCATTGCGGCCGACGAAATAGAGAAAGCCCTCCTCATCGAGGCGCACGATGTCGCCCGACCACACCGCAAGCTCGGTGGTGGGAACCTCCTCGAGCGCCCCCGGCACCGGCCGGTAGCGCTCCGCGGTCCGCTCGCGATCGTTCCAGTAGCCGAGCCCAACCAGCGGCCCGCGGTGCACGAGCTCGCCCTCCTCGCCCGGGCCGGCGAGGCTGCCGTCGGGCTTCACCACCAGGATCTCCGCATTGGGGATCGCCTTGCCGATCGAATCCGGACGCCGGTCGACCTCCGCCGGATCGAGATAGGTCGAGCGAAAGGCCTCGGTCAGCCCGTACATCAGATAGGGCTTCGCATTGGGAAAACACGCCCGCAGACGCCCCAGAAGCGCCCGTGGCATGTGCCCCCCCGTGTTCGCGAAATAGCGCAGGCCGGCACCGACGCCGTCCTCCCACGAGACGCCGGCGAGCTGCATCCACAGCGGCGGGACGCATGTGAGACCGGTGATGCCCTCGCGGGCGACGATCCGCGGTATGTCGCGCGCCAGCAGATAATTGTGCAGCACCACCGTTGCGCCGGCGGCAAAACCGGTCGTGAGCTGGCTGAACCCGGCATCGAAGCTCAAGGGCAGGAGGGCGAGGATGCGGTCCTCGGCGCTATTGCCGATATACTGCGCGACGCTCGTCGCTCCCACCACGAGATTGCGGTGCGAGAGCACAACGCCCTTCGGCTTGCCCGTCGAACCCGAGGTGTAGAAGATTGCGGCGACGTCATTGTCGACGCGCGGGCCTTCGGGCGCGGGCCCGTCGCCATCGAGAAGATCGCTCCAGGCCGTTCCGGCATCGTCACCATCGACACTGATCACCGCGAGGTCCGCCAAGCCCGCAAGCACATCGCCGAGCGCCGCGATGCGGCTTCGCGAGCTGATGAGAAAGCGGGCGCCGCTGTCTTTCAGGACATGCGCCACCTGCGGTGCCTTGAGCACCGGGTTGACCGGGACGAAGATGCCGCCCGCGGCGGCAGTAGCGAAGATCGCGAGGACCGTCTCGGGGCGCTTGTCGAGATAGATGGCGACGCGGTCGCGCCGGCGCATCCCTTGTGCTGCAAGCCCGCGCGCAAGGGAGGCGACATGTCCGGCGAGCGTCTCATAGTCGAGCCTCTGGCGCCCTGAAACGAGTGCCGTCGCCGCGGCCCGCCTGGCCGCCGAATCGAAGATCAGATCGTGCAGAAATCGGGTCATCGCCCCGCCCCGTCACCCCGTCCGGCGGCGACCATATCCGATTGCCGGTCCGGAAACCAAGTGGCCATCATGTTGCTCCTGTTTCGAATCCTGCCGTTTGCGTTTCCTTCGGTGCGGGCACCGGGATGAGGATGAGCGGACCTCCGGCCTCTCGCCAGGAGAAATGGAGCCGTGGTGACAGACTGGAGACGCAGATCTGGAGTGATCCGAGACGCAGGAAGCTGGCGCGGCCGACCTCCTGTGCGCCAAGACGGCGGTGGCTGTGGAGCGAGGCGAGGTTGAAGGCGGAGATGCGGCTCAGGCTGTAGCGCCGGCCGGCAGCACGCAAGGTGGCATCGGCGGCGTCCCAGAGTGCGGCGAATGCGAAGCCGGCGCGCCATTCGGGCTGCACATAGACATCGAAATCCCAGGCCGCGCGCTCCGGATCGGCGGGGCGGAAGCGGCAGCGGACCTCGTCCTCGTCATAGTCACCGAACTGGTACCAGAGGGCCGCGACAAGCGCGTCGCCGGAGAAAAGCCCTAGGCACTGCGCTCCCGCAGCGAAACGGCGCGCAAGCGTTTCGCGGTCAAGCGGCAGCCGGGACAAGGCGTCGTCGTCCGGCACCAGAGGACGCGCGGTGAAGCGCGTGCGGCGACGTTCGGACAGGCGTGGCGCGTCCGCGACCGGCTGCGCCATCAGGCGATAGCTGCGCACGTCCATCAGGCCGCGGCTCGCGCGGGCGACGCGGCTGAGCGCATAAAGGAGCGTCGGGCCGAAGCCGAGCGTCTTCAGATTGTTGACGAATTTTCCGATCATGTCCGGCATTCGAACGGTCCGCGGCCCGGCATCGGCCGACTTCTGGACAAACTAGACGGCACAAGCTAACAGAGCCTTGCCATCGAGGGCAGCGGAAAGGGGCACAATGTCGACGTTCGAGACTGTACGGTCAATTCTGACGGAAACGCTGGGGCTGGGCGATCGCGGCGCGCGGCTGACGCCGGAATCGGGCCTGCTTGGGGAGATTCCGGAATTCGATTCGATGGCCGTCGTGGGCGTCGTTGCGGCGCTCGAGGAGCGCTTCGACATCCTGTTCGAGGACGACGAGATCAATGGCGAGGTCTTCGCCACGGTCGGCAGCCTGAGCGCCGCCGTCGAGGCGAAACGGGCAACGTGACGCAGGGCGGGACCGCACAGCTTCGTCCCTATTTCGCGGACGGCCCCAGGGGACCGCTCTTCTGCCTCGACGTCGAGCCCGCCGCCGCAGCGCGGCGTGGGCATCTCCTGCTCATCGCTCCCTTCGCCGAGGAGCTCAACCGCTCACGGCGGATGATGATCACGCTGGCACGCCGGCTTGCCTTTACCGGCTTCGCCGCCACCATCGCCGACCTTCATGGGACCGGCGACAGCGCCGGCCGCTTCGCCGATGCGAGCTGGCGGGGCTGGCTCGACGATCTCGCGTTCCTGCGACGGGAGATCGGTGACCGTGGTCCCCTCTGGCTGGCAGGCATCCGCACCGGCGCCCTTCTCGCGGCGGCGGCGATGGCGGAGGACCGGGCGGGAGTTGTGGGTGCGCTCATGATCGCACCCGTCAGTTCGGGCGCACGCTTTCTCGCACAGTTTCTGCGCATCCGCATTGCGGCCGAGATGGCGCGTGACCGGCGCGAGACGACGGCTGCGCTCAAGGCGCGGCTCGAAGCGGGCGAGACACTGCCCGTCGGCGGCTATGCGCTCACACCCGACATGGCGCGCGCCCTCTCGGAAGCGTCGCTCGCGAAGACGCCGCCCCCCGATGTGCCGGTCCTTTGGTTCGACGTAGCCGCCCAAGCGGTGCCGGAGGGGGAACTCCGCGCCCGCCTGCCCGAGGTGTGGCGGCGGAATGCGGTGCGGGTCCACGGGATTGCCGATGCGGCCTTCTGGTCCCTGCAGGAGCCGACGGTGCCGGCTCGCCTTATTGACGGGATCGTTGCTCGGTTGGAGGCGGTGGCATGAGCAGGGGCACTTCCCGCGAAGGTCCCGTCCTTTTCACGGCCGAGGGCGCCACCTGCATCGGAATCGTGCATCGGCCGCCGGTGGCCTCGCGCACCGGGGTGGTGATCGTGGTCGGCGGACCGCAATACCGGGTCGGCGCGCACCGTTCCTTCGTGACGCTCGCGCGATCGCTCGCGGACGCCGGTTTCGCCGTCTTTCGCTTCGACTATCGCGGGCTCGGCGACAGCGAGGGCGAAGACCCCGGTTTCGAGGCGCTCGGTCCCGATATCGCGGCCGCCATCGACGCCTTCCACGACGCCGTGCCGGAGGTCGCGCGGGTGGTCCTGTGGGGACTGTGCGACGGCGCCACCGCGTCGGTCCTTTGCGCCGCGGACGATCCGCGGGTGGCGGGCCTCGTATTGCTCAACCCCTGGGTCCACGAGGAGGCGGCCTATGAGCGGGTCCTGCTGAGGCACTATTACCGGCGACGCATCGTCTCGCGCGACTTCTGGCGGCAGCTCGCACGTGGTCGCGTGAAGTTCCTCGATTTTCCGCGGCTCGTCATCGGCATGATCGGGCGTGGCTTCAAGCGCGCGGGCGAGGCGGTGCCGGCACGCCTTGCCGACCGCTTCTTGGCTGCCGCGGGCCGGCATGCCGGACCCGTTCTTCTGGTGACCAGCGGGCACGATCTCACGGCGCGCGAGTTTCTCGACGCGGTCGGGCGCGACAGCGCCTGGCGCGCGGCAATCGCCGCCGGGCGCGTGCGCAGGCTTCATGTCGAGGAGGCGGACCACACCTTCTCCGAGCCGGGAACGCTGGAGCAGGTCATTGCCGCGACCCGCGACTGGCTCGAAGGGCTCGATCACTCGTCATAGGAGATGACGAGGCGCTTGCTCGTCGGCACCGCCTGGCAGGTGAGGATGAAGCCGGCCTCGACCTCCGTCGGCTCGAGGCCGTAGTTCACCGCCATCTCGGCACTGCCCTCGAGAACCTTGGCGCGGCAGGTGGTGCACACCCCGCCCTTGCACGAATAGGGGACATCGAGGCCCGCCGCCTCGAGCGCGGCGAGCACATTGCCGCGCGCCGGGTCGTAGTCGACCTCGTGCGCATTGCCGTCGAGGATGGCACGGATGCGGCCGGCGGTCGCATGGCTCTGCACCCGCTCGGCCACGCGCGCCGATACCGCCGTCGGCTGTCCCTCATTGGTGAAGCGTTCGGAATGGATATGGGCGGCGGCGATGCCCTTGGCCTCGAGCGCCGCCGTCACTTCGTCGATCATGCCGCCCGGCCCGCAGACGAACCAGTCGTCGACTGCCACGCCGGCGAGCAGGGTGTCGAGGATCGCCGTCACCTTGTCGCCGTCGAGTCGACCGCGGAAGAAGGGTATCTCGAGCTCCTGCCGGCTCAGGAAATGATAGAAGGCGAAGCGCTCCATATAGCGGTTCTTGAGGTCGGAAAGTGTGTCGCGGAAGATCGTGCTTTCCGCCCTGCGATTGCCATAGAACAGCGTGAAGCGGCTCCCTGGTCGCGATTTGAGGGCCGTTTTCAGGATCGACATGATGGGCGTGATGCCGGCGCCGGCGGCAAAGGCGACGAAATGTTGGGGGCCTTCGCTCGCGGGCGGCAGGTTGAAATGTCCGAGCGGCGGCAGGACGTCGATCGTCTCGCCCACCGCAAGGTGTTCGGCGACATAGCCGGAGAATCGCCCGCCCGGCACATGACGCACGACGACACTGAGATCGTCCTCGTCGACGGCACTGCAGATCGAGTAGCAGCGCCGGAGCTCCTCGCCGCCAATCTCCTTGCGCAAGGTAAGGTGCTGCCCCTCGCGATAGCGATAGAGCTCCTTCAGCTCGGCCGGCACGGCGAAACGAATGCGCTTCGCGTCCGGCGTCTCCGGGATGATGGCGGCGACTTCGAGAGAATGGAATTTGCGCATCTCGGTCTATCGCTCCTTTTCACTCGCCTCCGCCCCGTTCACCC
>RFKS01000255.1 GCA_003694205.1 Alphaproteobacteria bacterium
ATGCGTTCCTGTGTCGCTGGTTCGATCTCGAGACGGACTATGACGCGCTCCTTCGCCTGGCAACGGATCTCGCCGCGGGCGCCGGCGAGGCGGAGAGGGGCGCGCCCGAACGGGAGACACAGCCCGCAGTCGTTGCCCGCCCCTCGCCGCCTCGCCGGGGCCCGCCCCGCGGCTATGTGAGCCTGGTCAAGGAGGCGCAGAAGGAGCCGGCTTCCCGCGCGCTCGATGCCGAGGCCCTGGCACGCCTCGAACGCACCCTCGCGGGGGCCGACCTCGGTCGCTTCCTGATGCGCCGTCCGGTCTGCCTCGTCTCCGGTGAGACCGCCCGCCAGACGGTCATGCGGGACATCGACATCGACCGCGACGCCTTGGCGAAGACCGTCATGCCGGGATAC
The DNA here is from genome assembly GCA_003694205.1 of Alphaproteobacteria bacterium. GTDB lineage: Bacteria > Pseudomonadota > Alphaproteobacteria > Sphingomonadales > Rhodothalassiaceae > J134. The sequence goes on from RFKS01000255.1 coordinate 396, forward strand.
GATCTCGGTGCCGAGCTCTGGTTTGCCGCCCGTCTTGGCGAGCATTTCGCGCGGCACCTCCTGACCCTCGCACCGCCGATCGAGGCCGGATCTCTTCTCGCTGTGCTGCTGCGCACGAGCCTTGGAGCGATCGCGAGCGCGGAATTCACGCAATTCGTCGAAGGCCTCGACCGGGCGCGGCGGCGATCGCTCGTTCTCGCCGTTCCCGCGGCGGAAGCCCTCCTCCGCCCACTGCGCTATCTGCGGGCACGCGAAAAGATCGCCGAGTTCGGTCTGCGCTGCGCGCTCACGGGCTTCGATCCGTTGGCGCTGGTGCTGCACGACCCGGACCTCCTGCCGGCCGACTTCCTGATTCTCGACGGGCGGCGCCTCGCGGCCTGGGATGCCTCCGATGTGGACAGCTATCCGGTCCTCTGCGGTCGCATCCGGAATATGGACCCGGCGCGTCTCGTCCTCGAGGGCTGCGATGACGAGGATATGCTGGCACGTGGCCGCCGTCTCGGAATTCGCCTGTTCGAGGGCGCGCTCTTCGGCCGCGCCTGATCTGTCGTCAGGACCTAGCGCGGGGCGCGCTTGGCGAGAATGCGCTGCAGGGTCCGGCGATGCATGTTGAGCCGGCGCGCCGTCTCCGACACGTTGCGCCCGCACAGCTCGTAGACACGCTGGATATGCTCCCAGCGCACGCGGTCCGCCGACATCGGGTTTTCCGGCGGTTCGGGTGGGTCGTCCCCTTCCGCGAGCAGCGCCCTCGCGATCATGTCGGCATCCGCCGGCTTGGCCAGATAGTCGACGGCACCGGTCTTCACCGCCGCCACCGCGCTCGCAATATTGCCATAGCCGGTGAGGATGACGATACGCATGTCGGGTCGCAGGTCGCGAAGTGGCGGCACGAGATCGAGGCCGTTGCCATCCTCGAGCCGGAGATCGAGAATCGCATGGGCGGGCGGCCTTTCGCGCGCCAGTTCCAGGGCCTCGGCGCTGCCACCGGCGAGCACGACGGAAAAGCCGCGTCGTTCCATCGCGCGACCCAGGCGGCCGCGGAAGGGCGGGTCGTCGTCGACGATGAGGAGCGTCCGGTCCTGCGCGGAATGAGTCATCGTTCCGTGTTCGCTCATGGCCACCTTCTCAGCTCGCATCTTCGGTGTTTTTGTCGCCATCCTCAAGGGCCGACCGCGGCCAGCGGATAGAGACCACCGCGCCACCCTCAGCGGCATTGCCAAATTCGACCCGCGCTCCGGTCCGCTCGAGCAGCGTCTTGGCGATGAACACGCCGAGTCCGAGGCCGGCGGCGCTTTCCCGCGCCGAGCTCGGGGACCCGCGTGGATCGGCACCGAGATAGGGCGCCCCGAGATGCCGCAGCACCGCCGTATCGAAGCCGGGGCCGTCGTCCCGGATACGGCACCACGCGTCGGATGTGTCCCAGCAGATGTCGATCTCGACGCGGCCTCGGGCGAATCCGACCGCATTCTCGATGAAACTGGTCAACGCATGAAGGATTTCCGGGCGCCGGCGTGTCTGGGGCTGCGGTCCGGCAGCGGGATCGGTGGCGCGATCGTGAACCTCGATCGCGACGTCTGTGAGGCGCTCGAACGGGCGCGCCGCCTCACGGGCGAGCGCGGACAGTGGCTGTACATCGAAAGGATGGCCCGAGGGTTGTTCGGAGCGCATCGAAAGCTGTTGCAGGATATCTCGGCAGCGCTCGGCCTGGTCGCTGATCAGGCGCAGGTCCTCGCCGCGCGGATCGTCCGCTGGAAGTTCCTCGAGTAGCTCGCGGACAGCGAGCGTGATGGTGCCGAGTGGCGTGCCCAGCTCATGCGCCGCCGCGGCCGCAAGGGCGCCGAGATCCGACAATTTCTGTGCCCGGTCGAGCGCCGCCTCGGTGGCGGCCAGCGCTTGCGCCCGCTGCCGCGCCTCGGCCGAGACGCGTGCCACATAGAGCGCGAGAAAGGTCATGGCGAGGGCAAGTCCCGCCCAGACCGCGAACAGATAGAGTCGCGGAATGGCAAGCGCTGTCCCCTCCCAGGGCAGCGGCCGGTGCCACAGGGCGAGAAGCGAGATCAGCAAAAGGCCGAGTGTAAGCAGGGCGAGCGTGCTGCGCCGCGACAGGACGCTCGCCGAGACGGTGACCGGGGCAAGGATGAGCAGGGCAAAGGGATTGGCGAGCCCGCCGGTGAGATAAAGGAGGAAGGACAGCTGCAGGAGATCGAAGGCGAGCTCGAGAACCGCCTCCCGGTCGGCAAGCTGTCGGCCGCCGGGATGGCGCCACATCAGATAGCCGTTGACCGCTGCCGACAGACTGACCGCCGCCAGGGCCCAGAAGAGGGGAAAGGAAAAGCCGAGCCCGTAACGGACGACGAACAGGGCCGCAAGCTGGCCGGCGATGGCGATCCAGCGCAGGCTGACGAGGGTCTCAAGGCGGACCCGACCGGCCATCATCGCCGCATGCAGGGAATCGGCCGCAATCCCGCCACCGGGAGCGGCCTCTGGCGTATCCCGGCGTCGCCCCGCATCTGCGCCCATCGGTCCCTCCCGATCGATTTCGGTTGGCAGCCGCGTGCCGGGCTCTAGGAGGCGTCGGCGAACAGTTTCTCGATGTCGCGATAGCGCATCTGACGTGCGACATCGAGCGGCGTGCGTCCCTGATAGTCGGCCATGTCGGGATTGGCCCCGGCCTCGAGCAGGGCGCGGACGACCCGTGCCTTGCGCGCGCGAACGGCATAGATGAGCGCAGTCTGGCCGGTGTCGTCCCCGGCGTCGGGATCGGCGCCGCTCTCGATCAGGAGTCGCACGCCGTCGAGATTGCCGCGCTGCGCGAACTCCATCAGCGCATTCGTGCCGGTATCCTCCGCCCGCGCCGTCACATTGGCACCAGATTCGATGAGAAAGCGGGCCGTCGTGGTATCGCCATTGCGGGCCGCGATGACGAGAATCGGAATCCCTTCCGTCGTCCGCGCATTGGGGCAGCGACATTTGAGCATCAGCGACCGGATCTTGGCATAGTCGCGATCCTTGACCGCCTTGATCAGCTCGTAGGGCGTCGAATACTGCGCCCGAGCCGCCGGCGCGCCGGAGAGGATGGCGACCAAAGCGGCGGCGAGGGAGACGAAAAGCAGTTTCCTCTTCATGTCCGTCCCATTCGGTGGATGTGCCCGCTTCTGTCCGATGTCCGTCATCCTGCCGCGCCACCTAAACATGTCGCCGCGGTGGACGCAAGCCATGCGGCGGCTTCATGACCGGGCCGGCGGACGATGCGAAAAGAGCGACAGAATAAAGGCATATTCCTCCGCCGTTTCCATCAGCGCCCGAAAGCGGCCCGACTTGCCGCCGTGCCCCGCCTCCATGTTGATGCGGAGGAGGATCGGGTTGGAATCGGTCTTCGTCGCACGCAGCTTTGCCACCCATTTCGCGGGCTCCCAATAGGTGACCCGCGGGTCGTGCAGCCCGGCCGTGACAAACATAGCGGGATAGGCCTGGCGCCGCACATTCTCATAGGGGCTGTAGCCAAGGATGAGGCGAAAAGCATCGGCATCGGTGATCGGATTGCCCCATTCCGGCCATTCGATGGGCGTCAGCGGCAGGCTCTGGTCGAGCATCGTGTTGAGCACGTCGACGAAGGGGACATGGGCGATCACCGCCCGCCACAGATCGGGACGTTCGTTCGCCGCCACCCCCATGAGCGTACCGCCCGCGGAGCCGCCGGCGATCACGATATCGCCGGCGCGGGTACGGCCGCTCGCGACGAGATGCTGCGCGACGTCGATGAAATCGTGAAAGCTGTTCCATCGCCGGGGCCCCTTGCCGGCCTCGTACCATGTCCGCCCCAGCTCGTCGCCGCCGCGCACATGCGCGATGGCCGAGACAAAACCGCGGTCGAGGAGCGACAGGCGGTTGGTCGAGAAACCGGGCGCGATGCCGAGACCATAGGCGCCATAGCCATAGAGATGAAGTGGCCGCGGCCCCTTCCCGCCTTCCTCGCGGCGCCAAACGATGGAGACCGGGATGCGCGTGCCGTCGCGACCCGGCACGTCGAGCCGCTCGCTCTCATAGAGCGCCGGATCATGGCCGCTCGGGATGACCTGCAGCTTGCGCCGCTCGAGCCGCCGTTGCCGGACGTCATAGTCATAGACGCTCGGTGGCGTAACCATCGACTCATAGGCAAGGCGGAGTGAATCGGTCGCATATTCCCGATTTGTACCGAATGCTACAGAATAGACCGATTCGGCGAACTCGACGAGATGCTCCGTCCCGTCATGATGGCGGATGCGCACGCGATCGAGACCGCCGTGGCGTTCGGCGACGGCAAGGAAATCGCGAAAGGCAATGATGTCGCGAACATAGAGGCCGGGCGCGCCGGCAATCCAGGTCCGCCACTGTGCGATCGAAGCATCTTCCTCGGGCGCCGTGAAGACCGCGAAATCGGGGTCGTCGCGATTGCTGCGGATGAAAAATCGTCCGGCCGCATGGTCGATCTCGTATTCATGGCCGCGCTGTCGTGGCGCCACGAGGCGCGCCCCGGCCCGCGGGTCGGCCGCGGGCAGAAGGCGAATCTCGCTGGTCTCGTGATCGGCGCTGGCGATAATGATGAACTGCCGCGACTGGGTCTCGTCGAGATGCACGAAGAAACCGCTGTCGCTCTCCTCGTAAAGCGTCACATCGCGGGCGACCGCCGTCCCCAGACGATGGGCACGGACCGCATAGGGCCGCCACTGATCGTTTACCGGACGGTACAGAAGCGTGTCACCATCGCCCGCCCATAGCGGCGCACCGATGGTGCCGGGAATGCGTTCCGGCAACAGGTCGCCGCTTTCGAGATCGCGGATCTCGATGGTGAAACGTTCCGAGCCGTCGCGGTCGACCGCATAGGCGCAGAAGCGGCCGTCGCGGCTGACGGCGAAGCCGCCGAGCCGGAAATAGTCACCGTCGGCGGCGAGCGCCGGTTCATCGAGGAAGCATGTCCAGTCACCGTCCGTGGCGGGGCGGCGGAACCAGCGCCGGTACTCGTCCCCGGCGGCGAAGCGCCACTGATAGACAAAGTCCCCCTCGCGATAGGGCACGCCCTCATCATCCGGCTTCAGCCGGCCTCTGAGCTCGGCCAGAAGACGCGATACGAGAGGTCGGTGCGGCTTGAGCATGGCTGCGAAATAGGCATTCTCCGCCTCGAGATGGGCGAGGATCTCGGGGGCCCGCACCTCGGGATAGGCGGGATCACGCAGCCACGCATATTCATCAACAAGCGTAACGCCATGGCAGGTGCGCCGGGTTGGCCGTCGCGCGGCGATGGGCGGCATGGGCAATGCAGTCCTGGTCATTTTCCCGTCCCTGTGGCTGTGGTTCCGCGGCTGCTGCCGGGCGGGGAAAAAAGCACAGATCACGTGGCCGGCAAAGCGGCTTTTCTTGCGCTCGCCGGGCGGCGGTGCCATCAATGCCCAAGGGAACGCACCGCCAGCAAGGAGACCTGCCCGTGTCCGCCGTACATGCTGATCGCCTCGCAGCCCTGCGCAGGGAGATGAAGGCGTCCGGCGTCGATGCCTTTGTCGTCCCGCTGACCGACGAGCACGCCAGCGAATATGTCGCCGACTATGCCCGCAGGCTGGCCTGGCTCACCGGCTTCACCGGCTCCGCCGGGACCGCCGTCATCCTCGCCGAAAAGGCGGCGCTGTTCATCGACGGACGCTATGTCCTGCAGGCGGCGCAGGAGGTTGACGACGCGCTCTATGAGCGGGTCCAGGTCGAGACGACGCCGCCGCTCGACTGGATCGAGGCGCATCTCGGGGCGGGGGCGCGTGTTGGCTACGATCCGCGCCTTCACAGCGTCGGCTGGGTCGAGGACTGGCAGGCGCGGCTCGCACGCCGCGGTGCCGGACTGGTGGCGCTCGAGGCCAATCCGGTCGACGCCATCTGGCGTGGGCAGCCACCGCGTCCCCCGGCGCCGGCGGTGCCGCACGGGATCGCCTTCGCGGGTGAAGAATCGACCGCAAAACGGCGGCGGATCATGGAAACGGTTCGCGACAAGGGGGCGAAAGGGCTCGTCCTCACCATGCTCGATGCCATCGCCTGGCTGTTCAACATCCGCGGCACCGACGTTCCGCACACGCCGGTCGTGCTCGCCTATGCGCTGTTGCATGAGGACGCGACGGCGACGCTGTTTCTGGCACCGGAGAAGGTGACACCGGAGCTTGCCGATCATCTCGGAAGCGAGGTCACGCTTGCCCCCTATGACGCGTTTTACGACAGGCTGAGGGCGCTCGACCCCGCGACGGGCCCGCTGCTCGTCGACCCGGCGAGCGCCAATGCGGCCGTCTTTTCCTGTCTCGCCGAGGCGGGGGTCGGGATCGTGCGCGAGGCCGACCCCTGCGCGCTCGCCAAGGCGTGCAAGAACCCGGTCGAGATCGCGGGCACGCGCGCCGCGCATGTGCGCGACGGGGCGGCGCTCAGCGAGTTTCTCCACTGGCTCGACCAAGAGGCGCCGCGCGGCGGGCTCGACGAGATGATCGCGGCGGAGAAGCTGGCCGAGTTCCGCCGCCGTCGCCCGCATTTCCGGGACCTCAGCTTCGACACGATCTCGGGCGCCGGGCCGAACGGTGCCATCGTGCATTATCGGGTGAGCGAGGATAGCCGACGTCCGATCCGGCCGGGCGAGATCTATCTCGTCGATTCCGGCGCCCAGTATCTCGACGGCACCACCGACATCACGCGCACGGTGCCGATCGGCGAGGTCGGGGAGGAGGAGAAGGACCGTTTCACGCGCGTGCTCAAGGGGCATATCGCGCTTGCCACGCTGCGCTTTCCGCGCGGCACGACCGGCGCCCAGATCGATGCCCTGGCGCGCCGCCCGCTGTGGGAGGCGGGGCTCGATTACGACCACGGGACCGGACACGGTGTCGGCAGCTACCTCGCCGTCCACGAGGGCCCGCAGCGGATCGCCAAGATTCCCAACGCGACGCCGCTCCAGCCCGGCATGATCGTCTCCGACGAGCCTGGCTACTACCGGAGCGGTGCCTACGGGATCCGGATCGAGAATCTGGTTCTCGTCGTTGCGGACGAAGCGGAAGCGGAGCGGCCCTTCCTGCGCTTCGAGACACTGAGCCTTGCCCCCATCGACCGCCGTCTGATCCTGCCCGCGCTGCTCGATGCGCGGGAGCGGGACTGGCTCGACCGCTATCATGCGCGGGTGCGCGAGACGCTGATGCCGGAGATCGCCGATCCGGCGGCCCGGGACTGGCTCGACGCCATGACGGCACCGATCGCCGGCTGAGGAGAGTGGACGTGTCCTATGAACGTCTTGCCATCTCGATCGAGGG
>RFKS01000256.1 GCA_003694205.1 Alphaproteobacteria bacterium
CCGCTCGCCCCTGTCGCTCGTCGGCAATGTCAAGACGCCGACCCTGCTGATCACCGGCGAGGCCGATTACCGCACGCCGATCTCGGAAACCGAACAGTTCTATGGCGCGCTCAGGCTGCGGCACATCGATACCGCGATGGTGCGCATCCCCGGGGCCAATCACGATATCGCGGCGCGACCGAGCCAGCTTGTCGCCAAGGTAGCCAATGTGCTCGGCTGGTTCGCGCGTTACGGGGGGCCGGCTCAGGAGACGCGGTAGCCGGTTGCTTTCTCGAAACGGGCGAGCGCCACGGGGTCGAGCCGCACCGAGAGCCGGGTGGCGCCGGCGGCATCGCTTTTCCGGCTCAGAATGCGGCCGTTCCGGTGCAGCCAGGCCAGCGCACGGCCCTCCTCCGGACCGAGTGTGATCTCGATCTCGCGATCCTCTGCCGCCAGAACCGCGTCGATGCGGCGGCACAGCTCGGCGATCCCGGCGCCGGTCAGTGCCGACAGCGCCACCCGGTGCTGATCGCGGGCGGCACGATTGAGGACCGTCTCGCGCATCGCCGTGTCCAGGCGGTCGATCTTGTTCCAGGCCTCGATCATCGGCGGGGCCTTCGCACAGGCGGGACCAACACCGAGCTGGTCGAGAATCGCCTCGACATCGGCCCGCTGCGCCTCACTGTCGGGATGCGAGATGTCGCGCACATGGACGATCAGATCGGCCGAGCGCACCTCCTCGAGCGTCGCGCGGAAGGCGGCAACGAGATCGGTGGGCAGGTCGGAAATGAAGCCGACGGTGTCGCTCAGGATCACCTTGCGTCCCGCCCCACCCCCGAGGCGCAATCCGCGCATCGTCGGATCGAGGGTCGCGAACAGCATGTCGGCGACCAGCGTCCCGGAACGCGTAAGGCGGTTGAAAAGCGTCGATTTCCCGGCATTCGTATAGCCGACCAGGGCAATGACGGGAAAGGGCGCCTTTTCCCGCTGGCGCCGGTGCAGGGCCCGCGTCCGCGTCACGGTGCCAAGCTGGCGCCGGATGTGGGCGATGCGATCGTCGATCAACCGCCGATCGGCCTCGATCTGCGTCTCACCGGGACCGCCGAGAAAGCCGAAGCCGCCGCGCTGGCGCTCGAGGTGTGTCCAGGAGCGCACAAGGCGCGAGCGCTGCCATGTAAGATGCGCAAGCTCGACCTGGAGCTCGCCCTCGCGGGTGCGTGCCCGGCGGCCGAAGATCTCAAGGATGAGACTGGTGCGGTCGATGACCTTCACCCCCCAGGCACGCTCGAGATTGCGCTGCTGCACCGGTGACAGGGCGGCGTCGATGACCACCAGCTCACAGCCAAGCTCTTGCACGCGTGCCGCCAGCTCCGCCACCTTGCCACGACCGATGAGGGTTGCCGGCACGGGCCGCGTGCATGGTACGAGACGCGATTCGGCGACCGCGACGCCGATTGCCCGCACGAGGCCCACGGCTTCTTCGAGGCTGTCCGCGGGCTGCCGCTCGGCGCGGCCCGGCACGCGCGCAGGCTGGCTACGGCAGGGATGCAGCACGATGGCCCTGGGGGCCGCTCGGCCGTTCTCTCGCACCGGCGTGCCGCGCGTCATAGCCCGCGGTGCCGGCGCCGCCTAGTCATTCCCGCCTTCATCCTTGTCCGGCTCGAAGAGCTGGATCGGCGTCGCCGGCATCACCGTCGAGATCGCGTGCTTGTAGACGAGCTGGGAGTGCCCGTCACGGCGCAAGAGCACGCAGAAATTGTCGAACCAGGTGATCACCCCCTGGAGCTTGACGCCATTGACCAGAAAGACCGTGACCGGGGTCTTGGCCTTGCGGATCGCATTGAGGAAAACGTCCTGAAGATTCTGTGTTTTTTCAGACATGTGCCGCCATTCTTGTTGTGCTTGCCACCTTTGGCTGCCCTGTTCTGCGGACAGCCGCATCGCGCCTGAGGCGAGAACTCTTTCAACACATATAGAACGCGTTGCGGACCTTCAAGCTTCGCCATGGGACGCGCACGCCAAGATTGCCACGAACGCGGGCATGTCACAAACCTTTCCGATCGCTTGCCGGCGGCCCGTGGGGCGCGGCATGAGGCCCGGGTGCGGCAGCGCGTGACGACTAGAAGAATTCGAGCCGCACCGAAAACAGACGCTCGACGGTTGCGACAGCGTCCGCCATGGCGAGCAGGATGACATGATCACCAGCCGCGAACTCGGTCGTGCCGCGCGGAATCACGACCGCGTTCTCGCGCACGATGGCGCCGACGACGACGCCGTGCGGCAGCTTGATCTGGCGCACCGTCTTGCCGACGAGCTCGGACGCCTCGAGCGTTTCCGCCTCGATGATCTCCGCCCGGCCATCGAGAATCGAATGCAGGTCGCGGATTCGCCCGCGCCGGATGTGACGCAGGATGGTCGAGACCGTCATCTCGCGCGGATCGACGCGGACATCGATACCCAGCGAGCTGACCAGCGGTGCGAAGACCGGGTTGTTGATCAGCGCGATGCCGCGCTTGGCCCCGAAACGCTTGGCGAGCAGTGCCGACAGGATATTCACCTCGTCCTCATTGGTCACGGTGACCACGGTCTCGGACTCGGCGACATTCGCCTCGCGCAGGATTTCCTCGTCGAGCGCGTCGCCGAGGATCACCACTGTGCGCGCCAGCTTGTCGGCGACGAAGGCGGCGCGCTCCTCGTTGCGCTCGACAAGCTTGACATGAATGCGCGGCGTGTGTGCCTCAAGACGCCGCGCAAGAAACAGCCCCACCGAGCCGCCGCCGATAATGGCGACGCGGCGCGCTGCCTCCTCCTCGTGACCGAACACCCCCATCGCACGGGCCACATGGGCGCTTTCGACGGCAATATAGACACCATCACCGACCTCCATGTGATCATCGGCGGAAGGCACGAAGAGCCGGTCGCCGCGCAGGATCGCGAGCACGCGGATGCGCAATTCGGGAAAGAGCTCGGTGAGCTGCCGCAGGGGCGTGTCGACGACCGGACAGTTGTCCTCGAGCCACAGCCCGAGCACCCGCACCCGGTCGCCGGCGAAGGGAATGCTGTCGAAGGCACCGGGAACCTCGAGCCGGCGATAGATTGCACGCGCGACTTCCTTCTCGGGAGAAATGATGACGTCAATCGGCAGATTGTCCTGGGTAAACAGGTCGGCCCATTGCGGCTCCTGATAGGCCTGATTGCGAATGCGGGCGATCTTGGTCGGGATATTGAACAGCGAATGTGCGATCTGGCAGGCGACCATGTTGACCTCGTCCGAGATCGTCACCGCGATCAGCATGTCGGCATCGGCAGCACCGGCCTGGTCGAGCAAGTTGGGATCCGAAGCATGGCCCTCGAGTGCCTGCACGTCGAGCAGATCGCTGATCTTGCGGATCAGCTTCGATGACCGGTCGATCACCGTCACGTCGTTCTGCTGCTCGGCGAGGTGCCGGGCGATATTGTAGCCGACCTGACCGGCCCCGCAGATGATGACCTTCATGATTTACCCTTGTCCATGCCCCCGTTCCAGACAAGCGCAGATCGGGTGTCGGGTCAATTGCCGCGGGCGCTGCCGGGCGTGATGCCGAGGCTTTTCAGCTTGCGATGAAGAGCGCTGCGCTCCATGCCGACGAAATGGGCGGTGCGTGAAATGTTGCCCGAAAAGCGCGTGATCTGGATGCGCAGATATTCACGCTCGAAGGCCTCGCGAGCCTCCCGCAGGGGCGCTGCCATGATGGCGAGATTGCTGTCCGGCCGCAACAGCTCGGCCGAACCGTCGACGAGCTCGGGAGGCAGCGAGTCCACCTCGACCGGCTCGCCGCCTCCCGCGCTCATGATGAGCAGGCGTTCGATCACATTGCGCAACTGACGCACATTTCCCGGCCAGTCATAGGCCTGCAGGGCGGCCATCGCGGCCTCGCTGAACGGCCGTGGCGGCCTTCCGGTAGCGATTGCCAGCGTTTTCATGAAGTGATCGACGAGGAGGGGAATGTCCTCGCGCCGTTCGCTCAGTGACGGCATCTCGATGGGAACGACCGCGAGGCGGTGGAAAAGGTCCTCGCGAAAGGCGCCGCGGGCGATCTCGCGGCGCAGGTCGCGGCTGGTCGCCGATACGACGCGGACATCGACCTGCACCTGGCTGGCGCTCCCCACCCGCTCGAAGGTCTGGTCCGTGAGGACGCGCAAGATCTTGGCCTGCGTCGGGCGCGGCATGTCAGCGACCTCGTCTATAAACAGCGTACCGCCATGTGCGCGCTCGAAAAGTCCGGTCTTCTCCACGCCGCCGTCGCATTCGACGCCGAACAGTTCCGCCTCCATGCGATCCGGTTCCATGC
>RFKS01000257.1 GCA_003694205.1 Alphaproteobacteria bacterium
GCTTTACACACACCTCGTAGCCGATCTCGAGACGCCGATTTCCGCCTATCTCAAGCTGACCGGAGCCGCGCCCGGCAGCTTTCTCCTCGAATCGGTGGAAGGCGGCGCCGTGCGCGGCCGCTACACGATCATCGGCATGCAGCCCGACCTTGTCTGGCGGGCGTTTGGCGGCCGGGCCGAATTGGCCCGCCTCGAGAAGGCCCGGCCACCCGCCTGGCAGGCAATACCGGGGGCGGCCCTGGCCTCGCTGCGCGCGCTTCTCGCCGAGCTGCGCATGGAGCTACCGCCCGACCTGCCGCCCATGGCGGCCGGCCTCGTCGGTTATATCGGCTATGACATGGTGCGCGAGATGGAGCGCCTTGGACCGGCAAAGGCCGACCCCTATGGCGTGCCCACCGCCTGCTTCGTGCGCCCGACGCTGACCGCGGTCTTCGACTCGGTCCGGGACCGGATCACGCTGGTGACACCGCTACGACCGCAGCCCGGCGTCGCCGCCGAGGCGGCCTGCGATGCGGCCGTGGCACGGCTGGAAGCGGCGGTGGACGCCCTTACGCAGCCACTGCCCGCGATGGACCTGTCGGTGGGCGACGGCTCACCGGCGATCACCGCCCATACCGATCCGGCCCGCTATCGGGAAATGGTCGAGGCGGCCCGCGAACACATCTTTGCCGGCGACATCTTCCAGGTCGTGCTGGCGCAGCGCTTCTCGCGTCCCTTCAGCCTGCCTCCGCTCACGCTCTATCGCACGCTGCGCCGCCTCAATCCGTCGCCCTTCCTCTATTTTCTCAATTACGAGAATTTTGCGGTCGTCGGCTCCTCGCCCGAGATCCTGGTCCGCGTGCGCGATGGCGAGGTGACCATCCGGCCGATAGCGGGCACGCGGCCGCGCGGGTCCGATGCCGCCGAGGACGAGGCCCATGCGCGCGACCTGCTAGCCGATCCCAAGGAGCTCGCCGAGCATCTGATGCTGCTCGATCTCGGGCGCAATGATGTCGGGCGCGTGTGCGTGCCCGGCACCGTCCGCGTCACCGAACGCCATGTGATCGAGCGTTATTCGCATGTCATGCATATCGTCTCGAATGTCTGCGGTCGCCTCGATACCGACCGCTTCGACGCCCTCGATGCGCTCGTCGCCGGCTTTCCCGCCGGCACCGTCTCGGGTGCGCCCAAGGTGCGGGCGATGGAGATCATCGACGAACTCGAACCCGAGGGCCGCGGCCCCTATGCCGGCGCCGTCGGCTATTTCGCCGCCGACGGCTCGATGGATACCTGCATCGTGCTCAGGACCGCGGTTCTCCGGGACGGCATGATGCATGTCCATGCCGGCGCCGGCATCGTCGCCGACAGCGACCCCGGGCGCGAGGCGGAGGAGTGCCGCAACAAGGCGCGCGCACTTTTCCGCGCCGCCGAGGAGGCGGTCCGCTTCGCGGTAACGGGAAGCGAGCAGAACTGATCAGGCTGCGCGACGCGCCGGGTCAGCGGGTCGGTACCGGCGCCTCGCCGCGATAGTCGTAAAAGCCGCGCCCGGTCTTGCGCCCGAGCCAGCCGGCCTCGACATATTTCACCAGCAGCGGACAGGGCCGGTATTTCGAATCCGACAGCCCCTCATAGAGCACCTGCATGATCGACAGGCAAGTGTCGAGCCCGATGAAGTCGGCAAGCTGCAGCGGCCCCATGGGATGATTGGCGCCCAGGCGCATGGCCTTATCGATGGCCTCGACCGAACCGACACCCTCATAAAGCGTGTAGATTGCCTCGTTGACCATCGGCATGAGAATGCGGTTGACGATGAAGGCGGGAAAGTCCTCCGCCTCTACGACCTCCTTGCCGAGCCCCTCAACGAAGGCGCGGGCCTCGCGATAGGTCTCCTCCGAGGTGGCAATGCCGCGAATGAGCTCGACGAGCTTCATGATCGGCACCGGGTTCATGAAATGCATGCCGATGAAATGCTCGGGCCGGTCGGTGGTCGCGGCGAGCCGCGTGATCGAGATCGAGGACGTGTTGGTCGCGATCAGTGCGGCCGGCTTGAGGTGCGGACACAGCGTACGAAAGATGCCCGCCTTCACCTCCTCCTTCTCGGTCGCCGCCTCGATGACGATATCGGCGTCCGCCATGTCGGCGAGGTCGCCGGTGGTGCGGATGCGGGCCAGCGCCGCATCGCGGTCGGCCTCGCCGATCAGGCCGCGATGAACCTGGCGATCCATATTGCCGCGCATGACGACAAGCGCGGCGTCGGCACGCTCCTTGTCGATATCCGCGAGCACGACATCATGACCCGCGAGCGCCGCAACATGGGCGATGCCATTGCCCATCTGGCCTGCACCGATCACGCCGACTGTGCTCATCCTTCACTCACCCTCTTTGCGACATGCCGCCTTCTTCCGCTCAGCCGAGTTCTTTTTCGAGTTCCGGCAGCGCCTCGAAGAGATCGGCGACAAGTCCGTAATCGGCGACCTGGAAGATCGGCGCCTCCTCGTCCTTGTTGATGGCGACGATGATCTTTGAGTCCTTCATGCCGGCAAGATGCTGGATCGCGCCCGAGATGCCGACTGCAATATAGAGCTCGGGCGCCACGATCTTGCCGGTCTGCCCGACCTGATAGTCGTTGGGCACAAAGCCGGCGTCGACCGCCGCGCGGCTCGCCCCGACGGCGGCGCCGAGCTTGTCGGCGATGCGCTCGAGCATCTTGAAATTCTCCGCCGAGCCCATGCCGCGACCGCCGGAAATGACGATCTTCGCCGACGTGAGCTCGGGCCGGTCCGATTTCGACAGTTCCTGGCCGACGAAGGTGCTGAGCCCCGGATCCGCCGGCGCCTCAATGCTCTCGACCGGCGCCGCCTCGCCATCGCCCGCCTTGGCAAAGGCGGTCGCGCGCACGGTGATGACCTTTTTCGCATCGCTGGTCTCAACCGTGGCGATCGCGTTGCCGGCATAGATCGGACGCTTGAAGGTCTTCTGATCGACGATCTCGATGATTTCCGAGATCTGCGCGACGTCGAGTTTCGCGGCCACCCGCGGCAGGACATTCTTGCCGAAGGTGGTGGCCGGCGCCAGGACCGCGTCGTAATCTCCCGCAAGCTCGACGAGAAGTGGCTCAAGCGCCTCGGCTGTCGGGTGCGCGAGATGCGGCGCATCGGCATGGAGCACCTTCGACACCGCGTCGAGCTTTGCCGCGGCCTCGGCCACCGGCCCGGCACCGGAACCGGCGACGAGGATGTGAACCTCGCCCAGGGCCGTGGCCGCGGTCACCACCGCCCGCGTGGCATCGGCGAGCGCGCTGTTGTCATGTTCGGCGAGCACGAGAGCGGTCATTTGATCACTCCTTCCTCACGCAGCTTCGCGACAAGCTCGGCGACGCTTTCCACCTTGATTCCGGCCTTGCGCTTGGGCGGCTCCTCCACCTTCAGGGTCTTGAGCCGTGGCGTCATGTCGACGCCGAGGTCGGCGCTCGCCTTCATGTCGATCGGCTTGCGCTTGGCCTTCATGATATTGGGCAGGGTCGCATAGCGCGGCTCGTTGAGCCGGAGATCGGTGGTCACCACCGCCGGCAGTCTGAGCTCCAGCGTCTCGAGCCCGCCATCGATCTCGCGCGTCACCCGAGCGCTGCCCTCGCCAAGCTCCAGTTTGGAGGCGAAGGTTCCCTGCGCCCAGCCGAGAAGGGCGGCCAGCATCTGGCCGGTCTGATTGGCATCGTCGTCGATCGCCTGCTTGCCCATGATGACAAGGCCCGGGGCCTCGTCCTCGACGATCTTTTGCAGACATTTGGCCACGGCAAGCGGCTCGGTCTCGCCGTCATGCTGGACGAGGATGCCCCGATCGGCGCCCATGGCCAGCGCGGTACGGATCGTTTCCTGGGCCTGCGCGGGGCCGATCGAGACGACGACAATCTCCTCCGCCTTGCCCTGTTCCTTCAGGCGAATGGCTTCCTCGACGGCGATCTCGTCGAAGGGATTCATGGACATCTTGACATTGGCGAGATCGACGCCCGAGCCGTCGGGCTTGACACGGATCTTGACATTGAAGTCGACGACCCGCTTGACGGGCACGAGTATCTTCATGAAACGACCGCCTCCCTGACCGAGAACGCCTGTCGCCGCGCGACGGTGGGCCTTGAGCAATAGGCGCTCGACGGGAGCAAGTCAACGCATCTTGCTGCACTGCACACGGGGGTGCCGGCCGGCTCCGCGGCATCGCATCAGGCGCCACCTTCGCGCGTCGCACCGGGGCGCCAGAGCACATCCGCTTCACCCCGTCCATTGGCGTGGCGCGCGAGGACGAAGAGGTGGTCAGAGAGCCGGTTGAGATAGGCGAGTGCCACCGGGTTGAAGGGGGCCTCGGCCATCGCCGCGACCAGCCGGCGTTCGGCACGGCGGACGATGGTCCGCGCCTGATGGAGATGCGCCGCCGCCGGCGTGCCGCCGGGCAGGACGAAGCTCGACAGCGGCGGCAGGTGGGAGTTGAACGTGTCGATCTCGCGCTCGAGCCGCGCCACCTGGTCGTCCTGGATGCGCAGGGCCTCGGATTGGCTTTCATTGTCCGCAAGCGGTGTCGCGAGATCGGCGCCCAGGTCGAAGAGCTCGTTCTGTATGCGTGCGAGCAGTGAATCGAGATCAGCTGCGACATGAAGCCGTGCGACACCGATGGCGGCATTCGCTTCGTCGACCGCACCGATGGCCTCGAGGCGCAGCGAGTCCTTTGACACCCGTGACCCGCCGGCAAGCGAGGTCTCGCCCATGTCGCCGCCGCGCGTGTAGATCCGGGTCAGCCGCACCATCGCGACTAGCGTGCCCAGATCAGCAGCAGAATGCCGATCAGCACGATGGCGATGAACTGGAACAGGACCCGAAACTGCATCAGCTTGTTCGCGCGCTGGCGGCCCTCGATCCCGGGCCGTCCCATATTGAGGACGCCAAGCACGACGACGACGAGCGCCGCGATCATGAACACGACGATGAGGACGTTGACAAGATCCATGGCTCTCTCTCCCTGGCCGGAGGATGGGCGACCACCCTGTCAGTCTAGCGCGGATCGGGGCGGAGATGCGAGGGCGCAATCGTCGCGGGGCGATCGCCCGCCGCCATCTGCAATCCATCTGTCAGCCGAGCGCGAGAATTCGCCGGACGTGCCTGGAAACCAGCGATCGGATGAGCTCCGGCAGGGTGCCGATGCGGGCGGTCGCCAGCACCCCCCGCGTCCCCTCAGCCACGCCCGGCGACTGTTCGCGAACGGCGCGCAAACCAGCTCCAGAGCCACGTCTGGACCCCGTTTGCCAAATCCTCGGCGAGGGTGCTCTACAGAACTGTTGCTCCCTTTTGCCGACCTAACATTTGATCTATGGTTGCAATCCACAGCAAAAGAAAGGGGGGAGAGAACATGACGCTTCGTCATACAGCGCGTGCCTTGGCGCTCCTCACGCTCGCAATTGTCTCCATCAATGCCGCGGCGGCGAGGGCCGGCATGCCGCTGCCGACTCTCAAGGCCGGTCTCAGGGCGATGCCGCTCGAGCTTCCCGCCATGGTCGACGAGGAGACCCGTCTCGACCGCGTCGAGGGGGGCGTCGATGAAGTGCTCTATTTCTACACGCTCGTGAATTACGAATATGCCATGTTCGCGGACCCCCGCGCGCTCCTCGATAACATCGCGCCCAACATCCGCGAGAATTATTGCCAGAGCGACGACATGGCAGGCTTTCGCGAAAACAACATTGCGATGCTCCACATCTACTATGACAAGGATGGCGAGCTGATTGGCACCATCAAGACCAACTTGACACATTGCGCAAAGGATGCCGACTGACCTCATGGCCAGTCCGCCCTGACGCTAGAACAGTGTTGAGATGCCGTTCGCCATGTTGTGGGCGAGGATGGGCAGCAGGACACTCCCCGTCCGTTCGCGCAACCAGAGCAGAAAGAGCGACGGCACACCGGTGACAGCGAAGGTCATGAGGTCAAAATCGAAGCCGCCCTGCCCGAAACTCATTGCGTGGGCGAGGCCGAAAAGCACCGAGGTGAGCAGCCCGCCGTAGCCGACCGGCGCGCTCCAGACCGTCCACCGGGCGCGAAAGGCTTCATTCATGGCAAGTAGCAGAAGGCCCCGATAGAACAGCTCCTCGTCCAGCCCCGGCATGGTCCACTCAAAGGCAATTGTTTCGGCATCGCTGCGGCCCGCGCCGTCAGCGAGTGCCAGATAAATGAACAGCGCGGCGAACAGGGCGAGGACGACGAGCGGCACCAGCAATCCCTTATTCTGTCTGAGCCTGATGCCCGCGCGGGCATAGCCGAAGGCGGGAAGTGCCGCGAGCAAAAGGGTGCCGGATGTGGACAGAATCTTGCCCAGCCAGTTCCAGTTCGCGCCCGGTGGCCAGTTGGGGATCTGGTACATCCCCCGCGTCAGCAGCACATCGTAGACGACATACAGAAGAAGGGCAGCCACGAACCAGCGCAGATGGAAATCCTGTCGCCGGAAGGCAGCTCCCGCCAGCCCCAGCACCGCAAGAACGGCAATCTGGCCGCCAATGGTGATCACCTCGTTCGGCATCCGCGCGCTCGCCTTCTCCCGCCGTCTCTGCCGCCGGCTCGCAATCTCGTGCAAGCCCAACCCACACTCTTATCGTAGACGTCGTGGACCCCGTCCATGCCGAAGAGGAAGGGATCTGCCCACCTCACCGGATTGTGACGGCGGTGGGTGGGCGTTGCGAAAATCCGCGGCTCAGGCGGCGCTTGCCTCGTCGGCCGGTCCGGCGTGGCGCGCGGTCAATGGGTTGAGTTCGCAGGCCTCGTCCCAGGTGATGATGCTGAGCGTGCGCACGAAGCTGCCGGCGCCCACATTCTCGGCGCACCAGAGCCCGAGCTCGACAATCTCGGACTCCGAGAAGTGCTTCTTGAGCTCGGCGTAGAAGGCATCGTCGTCGGCGCGCGCGATATCGTGCTTCAGATAATCGGCAAAGCGCAGCGCCAACTTCTCGCGCGGGCTGAGGATGGTGCTTGTCTCGTAGTCCCAGACCTCCTGGATCTTCTCCTCCGTCAGCCCCGCCGCCTTGGCGCGCACGGAGCGCACAGTGCCGCAATAGCCGCAGCGATGCTCGAAGGCGATCTTGACACGGCAAAGCTCCTTGAGATCGGCCGGCAGCTCGCCCTCTTCCGTCAGCGCCCGCCAATAGCGGTACCACGCCTCACCGGCCTTGCTCTTGAACAGGATGCGCAGAACGCGCGGGTCCGGTGATCCGTTGCGCTCCGCATGCGCGATATGCTCGCGGGCGCTTTCGGGAATCTCGTCGTCGCCGAGATAGGAAAGACGGGGCATCACAGGCCTCCTTGCTTCATGTTCTTGGGCAACGGTGAGACTAAATGATCCAGGCTCTTATCCGAAATTATGTCTTTTTATGTTTTATATCATATTTAGTGATATAGCTGCGCGCAGGAGGATCCGCAGACCCGATGTTCAATTTCCGCCAGATCGCGGCCTTCGTTGCGGTCTATGAAGAGGGAAGTTTCAGCCGGGCCGCGGCCCGCGTCCATGCCACGCAGCCGGGGCTTTCGATGCAGGTTGCGCGGCTCGAGGAGACGCTCGGACTGCCACTTTTCCGCCGTTCGGCGAAGGGAGTGCTGCCAACGCAGGCCGGCGTGCGTCTCTACGAGCGGGCGACCGAAATCCTGCGCGATCTCGCCGCCGCCGAGGCCGAGATCAGGGCGCTCAAGGGTACCCTCAGCGGCTGCGTCCGGGTCGGGCTCATGCCCGCCTTCACCCACAGCATCCTCGCTGCGGCATTGCTCGAGTTCAAAACGCGCCATCCACATGTCGAGCTCGCCATCGCCGAAGCTTATAGTCCTACCTTGTCGGATGGTGTCGCCGCCGGCGCCCATGACTTCGCGGTTGTCCCTGCGGAGCAGGACCGGACCGGTCTCCGTGCCTCCCCCTTCGGGCGCGATCGTGAGCTTCTCGTCAGCGGCAAGGACAGCCCTCTCGCCCATCTCGCGCCGGTGCGGCTCGCCGATCTGCCGCCACTGAGTCTTGTCCTGCCGAGCCGCGGCAACAGCCGGCGCGACACCCTTGATCGTGTCTTCCAGGCACAAGGCATCACAATCGCGGCGATTCTCGAGGTTGACGCCATGGCGGCAACCCTCGACATCGTCACCGGGGGTGACTGGATGACCATCCTGCCGGCAACCCTCTGCGCGCGCGATCTCGAGCCCGGGACGCGCAAGCTGCATCCGCTCGTCGACCCCGAATTGCATGTCGACTATGTGCGCATCGAGCGCCGCAGTGCCGCCCTCTCCCCTGCGGCGGCGCTGTTCGCGGAGACCCTGGCAGCACATTTCCGCTCGACCCACGATGCCGTCGAGGCCGCCATCGGCAAATGACGCTCAGGAGCCGGCCTCGCGCCGGATTTCCTCGCGCAGACGGTCGATGGGCACGAGCCCGCCGCGGCGCTCGACATGCCAGAAGGTCCAGCCGTTGCACGCCGGCGCGCCCTGCACATGCGCGCCCACCTGGTGAATCGATCCCATACGGTCGCGGCAAATGAGCGTGCCGTCGGAGCGGACGCGCGCGGCATGGCGACGGGCGGCATCATAAAGCGTGCTTCCGGGTGCGATCAGGCCGCGCTCGATAAGCTGGCCGAAGGGCACGCGCGGCGCCTGGCGTTTGGAGAGCGTCATCCCCGCGCTCGCCTCGTCGAGCGGCTCGACGGCGGCAATCCGCTGCTGTGCCGCCCGGATATATTTGCGTTCGCGCTCGATGCCGATGAACCGGCGCCGCAGTCGCTTGGCGACGGCACCCGTGGTGCCGCTGCCGAAGAAGGGGTCGAGGACAACGTCGCCGGCATGTGTCGAGGCCATCAGCACGCGATACAAAAGCGCCTCCGGCTTCTGCGTCGCATGGACCTTGCGCCCGCTCTCTTCGCGCAGCCGCTCATTGCCGGTGCAGATGGGAAGCAGCCAGTCCGAGCGCATCTGCAAATCGTCGTTCATCGCCTTCAGGGCGTGGTAATTGAAGGTGTATTTGCGCTGCTCCGGATCCTTTGCCGCCCAGATCAGGGTCTCGTGCGCATTGGTGAAGCGCGTGCCGCGAAAATTCGGCATCGGATTGGTCTTGCGCCAGATGATGTCGTTGAGCAGCCAGAATCCAAGGTCCTGCAAGGCCGTGCCGACGCGAAAGATATTGTGGTAGGTGCCGATCACCCACAGCGTGCCGTTGTCCTTGAGCAGGCGCCGCGCCGCGGTCAGCCAGTCGCGGGTAAAGGCGTCATAGGCGGCGAAGCTCGCAAAGCGGTCCCAGTCGTCATCGACGCCGTCGACCCTCGAATTGTCCGGCCGCGCGAGATCGTCCCGAAGCTGCAGATTGTAAGGGGGATCGGCAAAGATCACGTCGACGGATTTCGCCGGCAGCGATCGCATGATCTCGATGCAGTCACCCTCGAGAATGCGGTCGAGCGGCAGCCGCTCGCCGGCACCCGTCTCACCCGTCGGTTTTTTCCCGGACATCGCGCCCTCCTCCTCGATGGCGCGCAGTGTGGAAAAAACGACGACTCGCGTCAATAAGATTCTTTATGCGGAATCAATCTATTGATAGTGCATATTGGAGTCGAATCTCACGCACCGGGGCGAAGCTCTTGCGGTGATGGGGAGTCACACCCACTAGGCTTAGCGCCTCACGGTGCCGGGGAACGCTATATCCTGCGTTCTCGTCCCAGCCGAAGGCCGGATAGCGCCGGGCAAGGGCAGCCATGATGCGGTCGCGGGTGACCTTGGCGAGAATGCCGGCGGCGGCAATCGAGGCGCAGCGACCATCGCCGCCGACGAGGCATTCCGTCGGCAGGCCCGCGCCGGGATCCCGGTTGCCGTCGACCAGACAGGCCACGGGCCGTACGTCGAGGCGTGCCAC
>RFKS01000258.1 GCA_003694205.1 Alphaproteobacteria bacterium
AAACAATAGGAAGCGATGGTGCCCAAACGACGAAAATTCGTCAAAGGATTCACAGTCCAGCAATAACGAAAAACAGAAAAAGGATGAGTCGCGCAAGCTTCAGAGTTTTCCATTCTTTCCGCTTTTCCGTGACGTCCTGTTCTATATCCCTTCAAACGAAACGTTCTCGCGTCTCAGGGAAAGCGATCCGAAAAAGAAAAATAGCGGAAAGAATGCTTCTGAAAAATTCGATACGCAATTTGAAATCGTTCTGGATTTTGTGGGGGACCGTTTTATGGAGCGCAATTTCGTAATACCCCACCCCGATAAGAACGGAAAGCTCCAACTGGACCCTAAAAAGGGCGCCGTGGTCCTCGCGGAAAACGAACGGAGCCCCGAGGACATCAGGAAGATTCTTGGCTTGCGGGCATGGTATGCGCTCAACGTCTATGAGTACATGTTCGAAGAACCGCGGCAGATTTTCATCATCTGCCGACTGCCGCAAGAAACGACCGGGCAGCGCCAAAGCGATCCTGTTCCGACCACGGGCAGCCGCCCGGAAAAGGCGCGCAAAGCTGGTGTCACGAGCAAGCCCCCTACGACGGAAACAGGCGGAGAGGCCTCTGCCATGGACAAGGCGGAGGACACGTCGGATCGCGACGCAACGAAATTCTGGTCACGATTCAGGGTCCGCGAGGATGCGGACACCCTCACGCTTCCCGTCAAACACAAGCTGGTGTCGCCGGCGAGCTTCAACCTGACGCACGATATCGAGGGCAAGAAAACCACTGTCGATCTGACAGCCGCCGTGGGGTTCCGTCTACTCGAACGCCGCAAACGCCGTATCGGCACCATGATCTATGCCGGTTATCAGTTCAAGAACACCGATCAGAAGGAAGCGCCCGCGCCTGAAACGGGAGGCGGGTCCGGCAACATGACGCCCATGAACCCCGGAACCGGCATGGAGGCCATGCCGAAGAAGAAGCCGAGCTCGGACGTCCGCGTGCTCACCCCGGGGATTCTGTTCGACGGGGTCTCGGTCTGGCCGCTGCCCTTTTTCGGAAACGAGCGCATCGTGACGCTCTTTTCCAACTGGACGTTGCGCGGGGAGGCAAATCTGAACTTTGAGACCAACAGCACGGTTGGGCGTATCCTGCTCGTCCGTGACCTGACCGCCGCCGCCCGTCGCAATGAATCCGGCAAAGAAAACGCCGCCTGGGTGATGTGCGACGGCGAGCGCCGCATCTTCTCGCTCGGCTTTGCCTGCGACCTGAAGATCCTGGCCCAGCTCGACCATGTCTTCCACCGTGGCGAAAACGACCTGAGCATTCCGCCGGAGCTCGCAAACGACCCCGCCTTCGGCCTCGGCACAGAGTTCGGATTTGCCCTCTCGCTTGACCATGTGAGGCTCAGGGCCTCTTATCGCTATCTCGTAAATCTGGCGGGGGCACTGGACGACCAGTCGCGTTTTGAATCGAGCCTCAACATTCCGATCCTTCGCGACGACCGCTACACATGGCAGATCGCCTACATTCTCGGCGAGAATGTCGCTACATTCCAGAAAGAGGAAAAATTCACCTTTGGGGTCGCCATGAAATTCTGATCTCTCTCACGCCCGGCATGCGACGGTGACCCGGCAAGAGGGCGTGCGCCCCCTTCTTGCATCGCGGGTGGAAGGGCTGCATCCTCGGATGTGCGGGACAGGGGGAGCGCGGTCCGGGGGTCGAGGACGAATGCACGAGGACGACCGCGTCGCGGCGCTCGCCACCATCTTTGCCTGCCCGGCGAAGGTCGCGCACAGGCTCGACGCCTGCATGAGGGAAAAGCGTTTCGCCCACCGCGAGGTGGTGGCGCATCAGGGCGATGACATCGCACATTGCTGGCTGGTGATCGAGGGAGCCGCCGAAATTCTCTGTATTGGCGCAGCTGGGCAGGAGGCGTTGCTCATGATGCATGGACCGGGCGAAATGTTCGGTGCGTTTCCCGAGCCGACAGCAAGTCGCGCCGATATTCTTGCCAGGGGAGATCTTTTTACGCTCCGGATCGCGACGTCGGATCTTGTCGCGCTGGCGCGTACGCATGCTCGGCTTGCCGCCGGCCTTGCCGCCATTTTCGCGCGTCAGCTCGATTTCGTCCTCGATCGCATGGCGGCACGCACGACGCTCACCGCCGCCGGTCGTGTCTATGCCGAGCTCCTGCGTCTCGCCGGCGCGGAGGGGCGCATTACGCCGCCGCCCGTTCTCACCGCATTGGCGCTCGGTGTCCAGACGACGCGCGAGACCGCCTCACGCGCCGTCGCTGTTCTCGAGCGCCGGGGAATCATCCGCCGTGATGGGGAGGCGCTTGTCATTGTCTCACGGCGGCTGCTCGAGGATCTTGTCGTCTAGGACGACTTTTCACGGCCGCCTCAGCCCCCCTCGCCGGGTGGCGGCTGCGGTGCCAGCCGGGCGAGCTCGCGCTCGATCAGGACACGCTCGGCGGCAGAGGCGTGGTCGCGGGCGCGCAGAAGGGCCTCCCGGGCACCCGCCTCGTCACCAAGGACGGTGCGGGCGCGCGCCAGCCGCAACCAACCGGCGACGTCTTCGGGGTGCGCCACAAGCCGTGCGGCCAGGCGATCGACCATGGCGTGAATCATTTTCTCGCGCTCCGCGGGCGCCATGTCGGCGGCCGCGGCAAGAAGGTCGGATCCGGCAGCCGCACGCGCCTTCCGGCGTGCGCTTTCCGTCTCGAGACGGGCGAGCTGTTCCGCGACCCCCGCCCGCCAAGGTGCGTCGGGCGGGGCTTCGGCAAGCAGCTTGCGCCAGGTCGCGATCGCCTCATTCGGCTTGTCGTCCTCAACCGCCGCCACCCCCGCATAGAAGCGGGCCGCCACATTCTGCGGATCGCGCCGGAGTGCTTCGGAGAAGGCGAGTCGCACCGCGGGCGTCGTGTGGCCGTCGGCGACCTCGAACAGCGCTTCGCCGAGCGCGGCATACAGTGTCGCATCGTCCGGATCGAGCGCAATGGCGCGGCTCCAGGCGCGCGCTGCCAGAGCCGGACGGCCGATCGCCATCGCCGAGCGGCCGAGCAGCTTCCAGCCGTCGAGGCGCTGGGGCTCCCGCTCCAGCCGTGCCGCGAGCTCCTCCACAAGCTGCGCCATTCCGGCGTCGTCGGCGGCCGCGGCACCGGTCTCCAGCGCGGTGGAATGCAAGCTCGCGGGCCGCGGACCGAGGCCGGGATGGCCCTCAAGGAGGTAGAGGGCGGCGCCAGCGCCAAGGCACAGGAGATAGACGGCAAGCACGAGGGGCAGCGGCAGCGGGCGACCCCTGGCCCTCTTCTCCGCCGCGGAGCCGAGACGCAGGATGCGGCGCTCGATCTCGGTGCGCGCGGCCGCTGCCTCGCTCGCCTCGATAAGGCCGGCGGCCAGCTCCTCCTCGAGCTCCGCGAGCTGGCGCCGATAGACCGCGAGATCCCGCGCCTTGCCATCCTGCAAATGGGCGCGCCGCAGGAGACCGAAGGCGGGTAGCGCCAGCGCCACGAGAGCGAGCGCGAGCAGGGGCGCCATGCCGGTCATGCGGCGTCTCCATCCTTATCGAGAAGCCGCGCGAGGCGCGCCCGCTCGGTCTCGTCGAGGGGCGGCGGTGCGGTAAGGCGTCGCCGCCGTGCGCGGTGGAGCGCATAGGCGACGAGGGCAAGAAACAGCGCCGGCGGAAACAGCCACAGGATGAGCGTCGCCGGCTTGAATGGTGGCTCGAGCAGGACCCAGTCGCCGTAGCGCGCAACGAGATAGGCCTTGACCGCAGCCGCATCGTCGCCCGCGGCGACGCGCTGGCGCACGATCTGCCGCAGATCGCGCGCAAGGTCGGCGTTCGAGTCCTCGATCGACTGGTTCTGGCACACGAGACAGCGGATCTCGCGCATGATGGCGCGCGCCTCTGCCTCGGCTGCCGGATCGGCGAGCTGTGTCTCGTCGACGGCGACCGCCGCCGCGGCAGCAAGGGGTGCCAACAGCAGCAGCATGATGAGCATGCGCCTCATGGCGTCTCCCCGGCGGCCCGGATGGCGGCCCGGATCTCGTCCTGGTTGGCCGGCAGGATGGGACCGATATGCTTGTGGCGGATACGCCCGTCGCCGGAGACGACATAGGTCTCGGGCACGCCATAGACGCCGAGATCGATACCGACGCGGCCGTCGCGGTCGACGCCGATGCGCTCATAGGGATTGCCCAGCTCGGCGAGCATGGCGCGCGTATCCTCGGGCGCGTCCTTGTAGGCGATGCCGTAGATCGGCACGCCCTCGGCAGCGAGCGCGCTCAGGAAGGGGTGCTCGATACGACAGGGCGCGCACCAGGAGGCAAAGACATTGACCAGCACGACCTTGCCCTCGGCGAGGTCGCGCGAGGCGAGGCCGGGAATGCCCGCTTCGAGCGGTGGCAGGTCGAATTCGGGCACCGGCTTGTCGATCAGCGGCGAAGGAATGACCCGCGGATCCTCGCCCGAAACGAGATACCAGGAAAATGCCCCAACGATGAGGAGAAAGGCCGCGACGGGCAGAAAATTGATCGGTCGCATCAATGGCTCTCCCGACACTATTCCGCCGGCACCGGAGACGCCTCGGAGCGCCGTGATCGCGCCGGCGCGCCGACCCGAAGGCGGCGATCACTCAGCGACAGCGCGCCGCCGGCGACCATGATCAACGCGCCGAGCCAGATCCAGGAGACGAGCGGCTTCATGTAGAGCCGCACCGACCAGCGATCGGCACCCGTGGCATCGCCGATGACGGCATAGAGATCGCCCGACGGCAAGGGATGGATGGCGGCCTCGGTGGTGGTCATCGGCGGCGCCGTGAAGGTCCGCTCCTCGGGCTCGAGCACGGTCACGGCATGGCCTCCTTTCGCGACCGAGAAGCGCCCGCGGACGGCCGTGTAATTGGGCCCCACGACCGGGCGCACGCCTTCGAAGGTGAAGGCGTAGGCTCCGACCTGCTCGGTATCGCCGGGCGCCATCACCGCAAGGCGCTCGACGGTCCAGGCCTCCGATGCGGTGATGCCGAAGATGCTGACCGCAAGCCCCAGATGCGCCAGCGCCATGCCGTAGTGCCGCCGCGGCAGGCCGGCGGCCCGTGCGAGGCTGTGCCCGAGCGGGATGTGGAAGAGGCGCACCCGCGCGGCCCATTCGCTGATCACCGCGGCGACAAGCCAGACCGCGAGCGCAAAGCCGAGAAAGGCCATCACCGGTCCCGCACCATGGATCGCCCAGGCGAGCGGTAGCGCCGCCAGCGCCAGCAGCAATGCGAGGCGCAGGCTTCGCGCCGCGCGGCCGAGATCGCCGCGCTTCCAGGAGAGGAGCGGCCCGACGCCGAGGGCGAGCACGAGAAGCATCATCAGCGGCACGAAGGTGCGCGCGTAATAGGGCGCGCCGACGGAAATCTTGGCGCCGCTCAGGATGTCGAGAAAAAGCGGATAAAGCGTGCCGATGAAGACGATTGCGGTGGCCACCGAAAGCAGGATGTTGTTGAGGACGAGCGCGCTCTCGCGACTGATTGCGGCAAAGAGACCGCCGCCCTCGAGCGTGTTCGCACGCCAGGCATAGAGAAGCAGCGAGCCGCCGATGGCGAGCGCGAGCAGGCCGAGGATGAAGACCCCGCGCGCGGGATCGACGGCGAAGGCGTGCACCGAGGTGAGCACCCCGGAACGCACGAGAAAGGTCCCGAGCAGGGACAGCGAGAAGGTCAAAATGGCGAGCAGGATCGTCCAGCGCTTGAGCGCGTCGCGCTTTTCCACGACGATCGCGGAATGGAGAAGCGCGGTGCCTGCAAGCCAGGGCATGAAGCTCGCATTCTCCACCGGATCCCAGAACCACCAGCCGCCCCAGCCGAGTTCGTAATAGGCCCACCAGCTTCCGAGCGCGATGCCGGCGGTGAGCGCCATCCAGGCGACGAGCACCCAGGGCCGCATCCAGCGCGCCCAGGCGGGTCCGACGCGGCCCTCGATGAGTGCCGCGACGGCGAAGGAGAAGGCGACCGAAAAGCCGACATAGCCGAGATAGAGAAGCGGCGGATGAAAGGCGAGCCCGGGGTCCTGCAGGAGCGGGTTGAGGCCGCGCCCCTCGAGCGGTGCCGGATCGAGACGTGCGAACGGATTCGAGGTGAGGAGCAGGAAGAGAAGGAATCCGCTCGTGATCATCGCCTGCACGGCAAGGACCCGCGCTTTGAACAGCGCCGGCAGACTGCGCCCGAGAAGGGCGACGAGCGTGCCGAAAAAGCCCAGCATCAGAACCCAGAGGACGAGCGAGCCCTCGTGATTCCCCCACACGCCCGCGATCTTGTAGAGAAGCGGCTTTTCGGTGTGCGAGTTCTGCGCCACCACGAGCAGGCTGAAATCAGAGGTGACAAAAGCCTGCATCAGGCTTGCAAAGGCGACGGCGACAAGGAGAAATTGGCCGACCGCCAGCGGTGGGGCGAGTGCCACCAGGCGATCGTCGCCACGGGCCGCGCCCCAGAGCGGCAGCACGGCTCCGGCGAGCGCGAGGCCAAGCGCGAGGGCAAGCGCGAGATGACCGAGCTCCGGGCTCATGACCGGTCTTCCGCTCCTTCCGGGTGACCGCGCGCGCGAAGCTTCTCATAGACCTCGCGCGGCATATAGGTCTCGTCATGTTTGGCAAGCACCGTGTCGGCGGCAAAGACGCCGTCCACCCCGAGCCGGCCCTCGGCGATCACGCCCTGTCCCTCGCGAAAGAGGTCGGGGAGAATGCCGGTGAAGATGACCGGCACCCGCGTTTCGCCATCGGTGATCGCGAAGCGCACGCTCTTGCCGTCATCGAGGCGCTCGACACTGCCTTGCGCGACGAGTCCACCGAGTCGGAAGCGCTCGCCCGCCGGCGGACGGTCGGCGACGACATCGCTCGGCAGCCGGAAATAGAGAAGCGCATCCCCCATGGCATTGAAGATGAGAAAGGCGGCCGTGCCGAGGCCCGCAAGCGCGAGCAGGGCGAGGACGAGGCGGCGGCGCTTGCGCCGCCAGGCGCGGTTCCCGGCAAGGCGGCTCATCACCGTTCTCCCTTGCCGTGGCGACGGCGCTCGAACTCGGCCAGCAGGCGGGCCTTTTGCCGTTCGCGGCGCCAGCTTGCCAGACCGACGCCGAAAAGGATCGCGAACACGAGTGCATAGGCCGGCCAGACGAAGAGGCCATACCCACCCATATCAAGGAACCCGGTCATCCTGCACCCCCTCGCCGGCTCAGATTGGAGAGCTTGATCTCTGCAAGCTCTGCCTTGATGCGCCAGATCCACACCGTCACGAAATAGACGGTGAATGCGGCAATCATGATGAGCAGCGGCCGCAGCATCGATGGGTCGAGCGTCGGCCCACCGGCGCGCAGCAGGCTCGCCGGCTGGTGCAGGGTGTTCCACCAGTCGACGGAAAACTTGATGATCGGCAGGTTGACCACCCCGACGAGCGCCAGGATCGAGGCTGCTCGGGAGGCCTTGTCGCGGTCCTCGAACGCACCCCAGAGAGCCATATAGCCGAGATAGAGGAAAAAGAGGACGAGCACCGAGGTGAGCCGCGCATCCCACACCCACCAGGTGCCCCAGGTCGGCTTGCCCCACAAGGAGCCGGTGGCAAGCGCCAGTCCGGTGAAGGCAAGACCGAGCGGCGCCGCCGCCTTGCCGGCGACAGCGGCCAGCGGGTGGCGCCACACCAGCGTCACGAATCCGGCCACCGCCAGCACCAGATAGGTGGCGCTCGCCATATAGGCACTCGGGACGTGGATATACATGATGCGCACCGAATCGCCCTGCTGATAGTCCGCGGGCGAGGCGACAAGCGCAAAATAGAGCCCGAGCGCGAACAAGACGATGGTGGCGCCCAGTACGAAGGGCAGGATCCGATCGGCGAGGCGTACGAATCGCGCGGGATTTGCGAGCCAGTGCATGGTCGCTGATCTAGTCGCTTGGCCGGGGCCGCGCAAGGGCGGATCCCCGGGATGCGGCAATCCGCGCCCCTATTCCAGAGCGAGCCGAAGGGCCGCCGCGGCGGCCAGGGGAGCGAGAACGAGGGCGAGCAGGCTCAGCCCGGCGAGCAGCGACAGATTGGCGGATACGGAGCCGAAGCCGTCAACCGCCATCACCGCCGCGACGCCGAAGATGAGGGGCGGCACATAAAGCGGCAGGACGAGAAGCGCCAGCAGGGCCCCGCCGCGCCGCACCGCGACCGTGAGCGCGCCGGCGATCGCGCCGACGAGACTGAGCCCGGGCGTCCCCAGCGCCAGCGCCACGACGAGCACGCGAAGCGGCGCCGGCTCCATCTGCAGCATGATGCCGAAAAGCGGCGCCAGAAGAACCAGCGGCAGCAGCGTCGACAGCCAGTGAGCGAGCGCCTTGGCGAGCGCGACAAGGGCGAGCGGCAGACCACCGAGCGCGAGAATATCGAGCGTGCCGTCCTCGTAATCGGCCTGGAAGACCCGGTCGAGCGATAGCAGCGCGGCGAGAAGCGCCGCGATCCACAGCACGCCGGGCGCGATCAGGCGCAGGGTCGCGGGCTCGGGCGAGACACCGAAGGGAAAGAGCGTCACCGTCGCCGCATAGAATGCAAGGACAAGACCCGCGGCACCGCCCTGGGCGTAGG
>RFKS01000259.1 GCA_003694205.1 Alphaproteobacteria bacterium
CGGGATGCCGAGCTTCTCGTAGGTGCGCAGGAGCTCGGGGTCCACCTCGTCGAGGCTTTTCGGCCCCGCCTTCGTCTTCGGCGCGGCGTAATAATATATGCCCTGATAATCGATCGGCGGATAGTTTAGCTTCGCCCAGTGGGGCTCCTTCGCCCGCTGCCAGATCGCGAGCGCCTTGAGACGCCAGTCGAGAAGCCAGTCGGGCTCGCCCTTCTTCGCCGAGATGTAACGAACCACGTCCTCGGACAGCCCCTTCGGCGCATATTCGGAGTCGATGGCGCTCGTCCAGCCGTGTTCATATTGGCCGGAAAGGGCTGCGACCTGCGCCTTGGTGTCGGCATTTGCACTCATGATTGTTTTACCTCACTGGCCCTCACTGGCGCCGCGTCCGGCTTCCGTGGCTGACCTGGCACGCCCGGCGAGCGCCGCCGCTGGCGGTGTCACACCGGCGATGTCCGACAGGCGTACACGCTCCAGCCCGTCCCTGACCGCATGGTTGATCACCTGCCAGTGCAGGCGCATCGCGCAGACGGGCTCGAAATCGCAGTCGCCCGGCGCATTCTCGATACAGTGAACGAGCGCGATCGGACCGTCGACCGCCTCGATGACATCGGCGACCGATATCTCGCTTGCCGGACGGGCAAGGGAGAAGCCGCCCTTGAGCCCGCGATGCGAGGCAAGAAGGCCGGCCCGCGACATGGCCCCGAGAATCTTCGCCACCGTGGCCACCGGCAGCCCCGTCTCCTCGGCCAGCGTCGCGGCATTGCTGCGGCGATCATTGCCCGCGAGGCGACCCGCGAGAACGACCGCATAATCGGCGAGATTGGTCAGGCGTATCATCTCGGCACCGCTTGTGGAAACACGGATTCCGTGGCCCGCTCTTAATTCGGACCAATATCGTCCAGTTTCAAATGGCGCCTCGCGCGGGCCATGTCAATGGGACAATTGCGCACGGACGTGAGGCTGGTCCGACCGTGATCAGGGCCGCAGGCGGGGAGGCCGGCGGTCGCGGCGCGGCTGCTGGGACTGATAGGCCTCGCGGCAATGATCGGCGCAATAGGGCATGCCGGGAACCGAATCGCGGCCGCAGAAATGGAAGTCCGGCTCGCCCGGGTGGCCGATCGGCCATTTGCACATGCGTTCGGTGAGGTCGAGAAGACCGACCCTGTTGCGAAGGGCATCCTTCTTTTTCCGGCTGCGCGCAGGCTTCGCTCGCGCCGGCTCCGATTTGACCGGAGAGGGGCGTGACTTGAGACCCAGGCGATGCGCCTTGCCGATGACCGCGTTGCGGGTGATCCCGTCGCCAAGCTCGCTCGCGATCTGGCTCGCCGAAAGGCCCCTGTCCCAGAGCTTTTTCAGTTCGGCGATCTTCTCGTCGGTCCAGGCCATGGTCGTCTCCAGGTGCGGGAGCCCCCGGGCGGGGGCGCTGCGGGCGCCCGTGAATATAGGATCACGGGGACCGAAGGCAAGGCTCCAGCTTGCCAGACCCGACGTGGCCGGATAATGCTTGGCGCACCATCCCGCAGGGGCAGATACCCGCAAGAGAGGGCGTCAGACAGGTGAATCGGGCAGCGAGCGGCAGCTTGCCGGGCTTTGCGGTCCGGCGGATCGGGCGGATGAACGGCCGCGGGCTGTGGACCCTTTTCGAGAAGGAGGTGCGGCGCTTCCTCAAGGTGTGGCTGCAGACCATCGCCGCGCCGGCGATGCAGGCGGTCCTCTTCTTTCTCATCTTTGCGGTCGTTCTCGGCGGCTCGGACCGGGTCACGACGCATGTCGCCTATACGCAGTTTCTCGCCCCAGGGCTCATCGTCATGGCGCTGTTGCAGAACGCCTTCGCCAACACCTCGTCCTCGCTCATCATCTCCAAGGTCCAGGGGACGCTCGTCGATGTGCTGATGCCGCCCCTGTCGGCGGGCGAACTGGTGCTCGGCTATGTTGGTGGGGGGGTGACGCGAGGGCTGTTGATCGCCGCGGTTCTGGTCGCCGCCTTCTGGGCGTTGCCGATGGACACCATCCTCGTGCGCCATCCCTGGGCGATCCTTTATTTCGGCACGGCGGCGGCGGTGATGCTGTCGCTGATCGGGCTTCTCACCGGCATCTGGGCAGAGAAGTTCGATCACGTGGCGACCATCGGCAATTTCGTCATCGCGCCCTTGACGCTTCTCTCCGGCACCTTCTTCTCGCTCGATCGTCTGGCCGCCCGCATGGGCGACAAGGGGCACTGGCTCGAGCCCGTGCTCGGCGCCAATCCCTTCTTCTACATGATCGACGGCTTTCGCTACGGTTTCATCGGCGAGGCCGACAGCGACATCGCCGTCGGCGTCGTCGTCGTTTTTGCCATCGACGTCATTCTCTGGTGGCTCGCCTGGCGGGCCGTTGATCGCGGCTGGCACCTCAAGCCCTGAGGTCGCGCGCTGCGGCATCGAGCGCCTCGACAACGCCGTCGATTTGCTCCGCATCGAGCCGCGGGTTGATCGTGCACATCCGCAGCGTCCGCCGGCCCGCGATCTCGGTCGTCGACAGGAAGGCTTCATCGCGCGCGAGCACGGTCTCGGCGATGGCGAGCTGGCGTCTGTCCAGATCCGCGGAATCCGCATCCGGCGGCTCGTGGCGAAAGGCGAGCATCGCCAGCGAGGCCGGTGAGACGATGCGCCAGTGCGGGCGCGTGCGCAGCGCCGCTTCGGCCCGCTCGGCCATGTTCATGCCGTGTCTGATGGCGGCGCGAAAGGCATCGGTGCCAAAGGTCTGCAGCGACAGCCACAGCTTGAGCGCCCTGAGGCCGCGGGTGAGCTCGATGCCGTGGTCGCGGTAGTTGATGCGGCCGGGCCGCGGCGCGGAATCCCGGAGATAGGCCGGCAGGACATGAAAGGCGTCATAGAGCCAGTGCATGTCGCGAACGAGCAGCGCGCCGCAATCGAAGGGCTGGAAGAACCACTTGTGGGGATCCATCGTCACCGAATGCGCGCGCTCGATGCCGGCGAGAAGCGCCCGCGCCTCATCGACGAGTAGCGCAGCGCCGCCATAGGCGGCATCAACATGGAGCCACAGATCCTCCCCTGCCACGATGTCCGCGAGTGCGCCAAGCGGATCAACGGTGCCGGTACTCGTCGTCCCGGCATTGCCGACGACGAGAAAAGGCCGCAGACCCGCCGCCCGGTCGGCGGCGATGCGGTCGCGGAGGGCCGCGGGGTCGAGGCGCAGCGACGCATCCGCGGCGAGGCGCACGAGTTGGTCCGATTGAAAGCCGAGCACCCTGAGCGCGCGGTCGACCGAGGAGTGGGTTTCCGAGGAGCAATAGATGCGGGCGCCCGTCATGTCCTCGCCGAGCCGGTGGTGCCGGGCAACGGCGAGCGCCGTCAGATTGGCCATCGAGCCGCCGCTGACGAAAAGCCCGCCCGCCTGCTCCGGCAGTCCGGCGAGCCCGGCGAGCCAGCGGATCGTGGCCAGCTCCACCTCGGTCGGTCCCTGCGCATGCTTGGCGGTGCCGGCGAAGATATTGACCCCTGCCGATAGGACCTCCGCCATCGCGCCGACGAAGTTGCCCGGCCCCGGGATGTAGGCGAAAAAGCGCGGGTCGCTGACCGGAATCACGTCGGCGAGGACGCGCTCCCGCACCAGGGCAAGGGCGGCCATCGGATCCTGCGGCGCCGCCGGAAAGGGCAGATCGGCAATGCCGAGGCCGGGATCGCTGCCATCCGCCGTCGCGACCAGCGGCCCGGTGCCCAGCGCCGCGACATGATCGACGAGCATGTCGATGGCGGCGTAACCCAGCCGTCGCATGGCTTCCGCGTCGAGTTCCAGCCGGCGCGCGTCCGCCGCACAATCCACCGACGGCATCTGCTAGTCGCCCGCAGCCGGAAAATCGGCACGCACCTCATAGTGCGCGGATTGTCCGGCGAATCGCTTGAGCAGCGCCTGCGCCGCAGCCGGAACATAGGCGCGGGCGTAATCCTCGCCGGCGAAGGCCCGAACGGCATCGAGCGAATCGAACCACATGAGCGTCACGAAGACGACCTCGTCGCCGTCATCCCGGCGCAGCACCTCGATATGCCGGAAGCCCTCGACGCGCTTTTCCATGATGCCGGGAATGACCTCGCCGAGGAGCAGTTTCTCATAGGCGTCAGCCTTTTCGGGGTCCGTCCAGCCATGCCAGAGTCGCAGGATCATCACCGCCTCCCCATTGCTCCTCGCGGAGCCTTGGCACGTTATCATTTTTCCCACCTATAGCGCGGCCGGCCCGACATTGACACCATTCCCGGGCCATCCGATAGTGCGCCGGACATCACGGGAAGGCGCGGTCGGCGGCGGCCGCGTTGTCACTTTTCGGGAACAGGGACAAGGAGGACGAGGTGAGCTCGGCATTGATGTCGGTCTACCGGCCAGCGGATGTGGCGTTCGAGCGCGGCGAGGGCGTCTATCTCTACGATACCGAAGGCCGGCGCTATCTCGATTTCAATGCCGGAATCGCCGTCTCGGCGCTCGGCCATGCCCATCCGCATCTTGTCGAGACGCTGAAAAGCCAGGGCGAGAAGCTGTGGCACACCTCCAATCTTTACCGCATCCCCAATCAGGAGCGTCTCGCCGACCGCTTCGTCGCGGCAAGCTTCGCCGAGCGCTGCTTCTTCACCAATTCCGGCGTCGAGGCGATCGAATGCGCGATCAAGACGGCGCGCAAGTACTTCTACGACAAGGGTGAAGGCCATCGTCATCGCCTGATCACGCTTGAGGGCGCCTTTCACGGGCGTTCGATGGCGGCGATCTCCGCAGCCGGCCAGGAGAAGCTCACCAAGGGTTTCGCGCCGCTTCTGCCGGGTTTCGATCAGGTGCCGCCGGAAGACCTCGACGCGGTGCGCCGGGCCATCGGCCCCGAGACCGCGGGCGTCCTCGTCGAGCCGATCCTCGGCGAGGGCGGCATCCGGCCGCTCTCGGACGACTATCTGCGCGGCCTCAGGGCTCTCTGCGACGAGCATGGCCTGCTCCTGCTTCTTGACGAAATCCAGTGCGGCATGGGGCGCACCGGCAGGCTCTTCGCCCATGAATGGGCAGGCATCCGGCCCGACATCGTCGCGGTCGCCAAGGGTATCGGGGGCGGCTTTCCGCTCGGCGCCTGTCTTGCCACCGAAGAGGCGGCCTCGGGCATGACCCCGGGCAGCCACGGTACCACCTATGGCGGCAATCCGTTGGCCACCGCGGTCGGCAACGCCGTGCTCGATGTCGTCCTCGCGCCCGGCTTTCTCGACGATGTGGTCCGTATCGCCGACTATCTCGAACAGCGTCTCGCGGAGTTCGCCGCCCGCCACCACAATCGTGTCGAGACGGTGCGCGGCCGCGGGCTCATGCGGGGCGTGAAGCTGCGCGATATGGAGGCGCGCAAGGCGGTGGGCGAGATCCTCGCGCACGGTCTCCTCGTCGCGCCGGCGGGTGACAATGTGATTCGCCTGCTGCCGCCTCTGGTCATCGAAGAGGGCCATGTCGACGAGGCCATCGACATCCTCGATACATATTTTCGCTCGCTTGGCCCCGAGGCGCCCTGATGCGCGAGCACTGTTCTGGTGTGCCGCGCGAAGAGGGGGGCGTGCGACCGCGTCATTTTCTCGATCTCGACGCCTTTTCGGGCGATTTCCTGCGCGGGCTCGTCGCGGAAGCCCGGCGCATGAAGGCGGCGCGCCAGGGCCTGCCCAAAGGGGCGCCTGATCCCGACGCCCCGCTCGACGGCCATATGCTCCTGATGATCTTCCAGAAGGCGTCGACGCGGACGCGCATCTCGTTCGAGATGGCGATGCGCCAGCTCGGCGGAGCGGCGAGCGACCTTGCCGGCGACCGCCTGCAGCTCGGGCGCGGCGAAACGATCGCCGATACCGCGCGGGTGCTCTCCGCCTATGGCGATGCCATCCTCTTGCGCACCTACCGTCACGCCGATCTTCTGGAGATGGCGCGGCACGCCGGCGTGCCGGTGATCAATGCGCTGACCGATCACTCGCATCCCTGCCAGATCCTCGCTGACATGCTGACCATCGAGGAACGCCTCGGCCCCATTGCCGGCCGTCCCCTCGCCTATGTCGGCGACGGCAACAATGTCACGCATTCGCTCATCCACGCCGCCACGCGCTTCGGCTTTCCCCTCCGTATCGCGACGCCCGAAGGCCGCGCGCCCGACCCCGGCGTCGTGGCCGCGGCGCGAGAGGAGGGCGCGGAGATCCAGCTCACCCAAAATCCGCGTGAGGCGGTGGCGGATGCGATCGCCGTCTATACCGATACCTGGGTCTCGATGGGTCAGGAGGGTGATGTGGACGACCTCTCCGTGTTTGCGCCCTATCGTGTCGACGAGGCGCTGATGGCGGCGGTAGACCGGCAGGCGATCTTCCTCCACTGCCTGCCAGCGCATCGCGGGCAGGAGGTCAGTGACGCGGTGATGGACGGCCCGCAATCGGCGGTCTGGGCGCAGGCGGAAAACCGGCTGCATGCGCAAAAGGCGATTCTCCGCTGGTGTCTCGGCGTCACCCCCCGGGCGGTGGTCCCGTGAGGCACCGGCGATGACCGCGCGCGAGGGTCGTCCGCTCGATCGCCCCATCATCCTTCCCGGGCACGACAGCGACAATCGCGCCCTGCCCTTCGCCATCGAGGGCATGGACGTGCGCGGCCGCGCCGTGCGGCTCGGGACCGCCGTTGACGCCATCGTCACGGCACATGCCTATCCACCCGCGGTGGCCGGGCTTCTGGCCGAAACGTTGGCGCTCACCGCGCTGCTTGGCAGTCTCCTGAAGGAGGACGGCGTGATCACCGTTCAGGCCAAGGGGTCGACACGTGCGCCGATCGATTTTCTCGTCGCCGATTTCAGCACGCCCGGCGATCTCCGCGGCTATGCGACGCTGCATGCCGGACCGGACGATGTCCCCCCTGCCGAGGACGCCGCGCTCGGCGAACTGCTGGGGGCCGAGGGGACGCTCGTCATCACCCTCGATCAGGGAGCGCGCGGGCAGCGCTATCAGGGCGTGGTGCCGCTCGACGCCCCCGATCTCGCGACCGCGGCCGAGAGCTATTTCAGCCGCTCCGAGCAAATTCCGACCGCCCTGCGCCTCGCTGCCGGACGTGATGCGGTTAGCGGACATTGGCGCGCCCGCGGCATCATGATCCAGCATCTCGCGCGCGGCGGCGCGTCCGGGCCGGCGGCGAGCGAGGTCGAGCAGGAAAACTGGCGCCGCGCCCGACTGCTGATGGAAAGTGTGCGACGGGAGGAACTCCTCGACCCGCAGCTCGATCTCGAGACGATTCTCTTCCGACTCTTCCACGAGGACGGCGTGCGTGTTTTCGAACCGATCGGGATCGCGCCTCGCTGCCGTTGTTCGCGCGCCCGGCTCAGGGATGTCATCGCCCGCTTTTCTGCGGCCGACCGCGCCGAGATCACGATCGGCGGCGAGATCGTCGCGCGCTGCCAGTTCTGCGGCAAGACCTACCATTTCGACCCGGCGGAATTCGAAGGTTGAAGGGGGCCGTTCACCCTTCGAGACGGGCCTTGCGGCCCTCCTCAGGCCGAACGGAAAGAAAGGAGCCCGTTCGTGCTGAGCATGTCGAAGCATGAACGGCACTCCGTTTGCCCCGCCGGGGTGCCGGTTGCGTGCATAAAAAAGCCCGTCGCTTCAGAGGCCCCCGCTCTCTGCCGCCTCGCAGACCGCATCGATCAGCCCTTGCGCCTTCTCGAGCTGGGCAAGGCTGACAAATTCGTCGGGCTTGTGGGCCTGTTCGATCGAGCCCGGGCCGCAGACGATGGCCGGGATGCCGGCGATAGACTGGAAGAGCCCGGCCTCGGTGGTAAACGACACCGCATGCGCCCGATTGGCGCCAAGCACGCGGCGCAGAAAGGCTTCCGCGTCCTCACCGCCTTCTGTGTCGAGCGCCGGTGCCGCGGCGACGGGCTCGAACGTGATCGCCGCCGCCGCGCCCGCGCCCCGCTGCAGTTTGGGCAGCACTTCGGCTTCGGCGAAGGCCGTGACCTCGGCGAGCAGCGTCTCCGCATCCGTCCCCGGCAGCGGTCGGTATTCCCAGTCGATTTCCGCCCTCTCGGCGATGATGTTCACCGCCGCACCGCCTGTCAGGCGGCCGATATTGATGGTCGTATAGGGGGGATCGAAACGGTCGTCGCGCGTGCTTTTCAGACGCTCGGAAAGGGCGGAGAGAAAGCCGACGATCTCGGCCGCCGCAACGAGCGCATTGGCGCCCGCCTCGGGTAGGCTCGAATGCGCGGCGCGGCCGGTGAGCGTCGTGCGGATGACGCGGATGCCCTTGTGCGCGGTGACGATGCGCATCTCCGTCGGCTCGCCGATGAGTGCGATGAGCGGTTTCGTCTCGAGCGTCGCGAGATGGTCAACAAGGCTGCCGACGCCGGCGCAGCCCACCTCCTCGTCATAGGAAATGGCGATATGGACCGGCCGCGCGAGCGGTCGCGCCGCGAGCCGCGGCGCGGCGGCGAGCACGAGGCCGAGAAAGCCCTTCATGTCGCAGGCACCGCGGCCGTAAAGGCGCCCTTCCGCCTGCCAGGGCGAAAAGGGATCGTGCGACCAGTTCTGGCCTTCGGTCGGCACCACGTCGCTGTGACCCGAAAGGACGATGCCCGGCACGTCGGCGGGGCCGATGGTGGCCAGCAGATTGGCCTTCGTGCCGTCTTCATTCTCGAACAACCGGGTGGGGATGTCGTGCGCCGCGAGGAATTCGCACACATAGGCGATGAGGTCGCGATTGGAGCGCGCGCTGATGGTGGGAAAGCGGATCAGGTCGGCGATGATCTCGAGGGCGGTGGCAGAGAGCGGCATGCTTGGTCCCCAGCGCAAGATGCCTGCGAGCAGGCGGTCATGTAGGTAGCCTGCCCGCGAGGCACTGTCCAGCGAGGGGTCGGAAGAGAGCCGTTCGTGCTGAGCCTGTTGAAGGATAAACGGCGCGTCCGCCCTTCGAGACGCCCCTCCGAACGCCCTTGATTTGTCCCGCTCGCGCGCATATTTTCCGGCCTCGCGGATGCGGGTGTAGCTCAATGGTAGAGCTCTTGCTTCCCAAGCAAGCGACGAGGGTTCGATTCCCTTCACCCGCTCCACCCCCGCCTCCAGCTCGTCCACGCGTTCCGCCATACCCTCGACGATTGCCAGCCCGCCACGAATTCCCTTTTGAATCCGTGCCCTCGCTGTGGCAGGGTGCTGCCGATTCGTGACCGGCGCAGGCGCGCCACCATATCGACCACCGCTCGATCAGGCTCCGGATGACCGACCACGCTATCGCCGCCGTGATTCTCGCCGCGGGAAAAGGCACGCGGATGAAATCGCGTCTGCCCAAGGTCCTGCATCCGATCGGCGGCCGGCCGATGCTCCACCATCTCCTCGATACGCTCGATCGGCTGAACGTCGCGCGGCGCGTTCTTGTCGTCGGTGCCGAGGGTGATCGGGTGGCGGCATCGGTGGCGGACCGCGATATTGCGGTGGTGCGTCAGGAGCCGCAGGAGGGCACGGCGCATGCCGTTGCCATGGCGCTGCCGGCGCTCACCGATTTTTCCGGCGATGTCCTTGTCGTCTATGGCGATACGCCGCTGCTCAAGGGAGAGACCCTTGCCGCACTTGTGGCGGCGCGGCGGGCGGAGAGTGACGGCGCCGCCCCCGGTATTGCGCTTCTGGGTTTCCGCCCTGCCGATCCCGGCGACTATGGCCGCCTCGTTCTGGACGAGGGCGGTCGCCTCGAACGCATCGTCGAGGCGCGGGAGGCGAGCGCGGCGGAGCGCGCCATCGGGCTCTGCAATTCCGGGGTCATGGTCTTCGACGGCGCCCTTCTGCCGCGGCTCATCGAGCGCATCGGCAATGACAATGCGAAGGGCGAATACTATCTCACCGATGCCGTCGCGATCGCCCGCGAGATGGGCCGGCGGACGGTGGTCGTCGAGGCGTCCGAGGACGAGGTGCTCGGCGTCAATTCGCGCGCCGATCTCGCCCGCGCCGAGGCAATCTTCCAGCGCCGCATGCGCGTGGCGGCGATGGCCTCCGGCGTTACGCTCACGGCGCCCGAGACCGTCTTCTTCAGCCATGACACCGTGCTCGGGCGGGACGTCACGGTTGCGCCGCATGTGGTTTTCGGGCCCGGCGTCGAGGTGGCGGAAGGGGCCGTGATCGGCGCCTTCTCGCATCTCGAAGGCGCGCGGGTGGAGGCGGGGGCGAGCGTCGGGCCCTTCGCCCGCCTGCGCCCGGGTGCGGTGGTGGGCGAAGGCGCGAAAGTGGGCAATTTCGTCGAGGTGAAGAACGCCGTGCTCGGGGCCAGTGCCAAGGCGAGCCATCTGAGCTATCTCGGCGATGCCACGATTGGCGCCGGTGCCAATATCGGCGCTGGCACGATCACCTGCAATTATGACGGCTTCCTGAAATCGCGCACCGAGATCGGCGAGGGCGCCTTCATCGGCTCGAACAGTGCGCTCGTCGCGCCGGTCCGGATCGGTGCCGGGGCCATTGTCGGCGCCGGCAGCGCGATCGCCAAGGATGTCCCCGATGATGCGCTGGCGCTCACGCGGTCAAAGCAGGTGACGCGCGAAGGCTGGGCGGCCGCCTTTCGCGCTCGACGCGCGAAGGAAAAGGCGGCGCGAGGCAAGAAGGAGTAGCGCGGGCATGTGCGGCATCATCGGCATCGTCGGTCGTGAACCGGTCACCGAGCGCCTTCTCGCGGCGCTCCGGCGGCTCGAATATCGCGGTTACGATTCGGCCGGCGTCGCGACCCTCGTCGCGGGCGAGATCCACCGCCGCCGGGCCGAGGGCAAGCTCGCGGCACTCGAGGCGCTGCTCGCCGACGAACCGCTTGAAGGGCAGATCGGAATCGGCCACACGCGCTGGGCGACGCACGGGGCCCCGACGACGGAGAATGCCCATCCGCATGTCACCGGGCGGGTCGCCGTGGTGCACAACGGGATCATCGAAAATTTCAAGGAACTGCGGGACGAACTGGAGGCCGCCGGGCATCGTTTCGAGACCGAAACGGATACCGAGGTGATCGCGCATCTGCTCGAT
Source organism: Alphaproteobacteria bacterium (assembly GCA_003694205.1). GTDB lineage: Bacteria > Pseudomonadota > Alphaproteobacteria > Sphingomonadales > Rhodothalassiaceae > J134. The sequence goes on from RFKS01000259.1 coordinate 11,025, forward strand.
GCGGCGCTCGAACGCGGGCTGGCGCCGCGCGCGGCGATGGCCGAGACGCTGGGGCGGCTCCGGGGCGCCTTCGCGCTCGCCATCCTTGTCCGCGGCGAGGAGCGGCGGATGTACGGGGCGCGTCGTGGCAGTCCGCTCGTTGTCGGTTACGGTGAGGGCGAGATGTATCTCGGCTCGGACGCCATCGCACTCGCCGGCCTCACCGATCGTGTCGCCTATCTCGAGGAGGGCGACTGGGTCGAGCTGAGCGATGCCGGCGCCTCCGTCTTTGACGAGGCGGGCCGTACGGTCGAGCGGCCCGTCACCCGCAGTGGCGTTGCCGGCGGGCTCGTCGAGAAGGGCAATTACCGCCATTTCATGCAGAAGGAGATCTTCGAGCAGCCGACCGTGGTGGCGCAGACGCTCGGCGGCTATCTCGACGCGCTGGCCGAGCGTGTGGTGCTGCCCGAGCTGCCGTTCGATTTCGCCCGATTGCCGCGCATCACCCTCGTCGCCTGCGGCACGAGCTTTTATGCCGGCATGGTGGCACGATGCTGGTTCGAGCAGATCGCGCGCGTGCCTGTCGATATCGATATCGCCTCGGAGTTCCGCTATCGCGAACCGATTCTCGAGGAGGGCGGGCTCGCCCTTTTCATCTCGCAATCGGGCGAGACCGCCGACACGCTTGCCGCCCTGCGCCATGCGAAGGAATTGGGGCAGCATGTCGCGGCGATCGTGAATGTGCCGGAATCGACGATGGCGCGCGAGGCCGATATCGTCTTCCCGACCCATGCCGGCCCCGAGATCGGAGTGGCGAGCACCAAGGCCTTCACCTGTCAGCTTGCGGTGCTGGCGGCGCTTGCCATCGCTGCCGGCGCGGCGCGTGGCGCTCTCGATCCGGGCGCGGAGGCGGCGCTTGTGCGGGCGCTCGAGGAGGTGCCGTCGCGCATGGCCGAGGTGCTGCATCACGACGAGCGGATCCAGGCAATCGCCGAAGAGGTCGCGAAGGCGCGCGACGTGCTCTATCTCGGCCGCGGCACCGATTATCCGCTGGCGCTCGAGGGTGCGCTCAAGCTCAAGGAAATCTCCTATATCCACGCCGAGGGCTATGCCGCGGGCGAGATGAAGCACGGGCCGATCGCGCTCATCGACGAGACCGTCCCGGTGATCGTGATCGCCCCGGCGGGGCCGCTCTTTGAGAAGACCGCGTCCAACATGGAGGAGGTGATCGCGCGCGGCGGGCGCGTGATCCTGATCTCCTGTGAGGACGGTATTGCCACGCATGGCGAGAAGGCGGAAGCGACGATCGAGATGCCGCGCGTGCATCCCATCGCGGCACCGCTGCTTTACGC
>RFKS01000260.1 GCA_003694205.1 Alphaproteobacteria bacterium
ATCCGGTCGTGCCGGTCATAGACGGTGACCTGATAACCGCGCCGGCGCAGTTCCTCGGCGGCGGTGAGGCCCGCCGGCCCGGCACCGATGATGCCCACCGACTGGTCGCGTGCGATGGTCGGGCAGATCGGTTCCACCCAGCCGCGCTCCCAGGCGATCTCGGTGATCTCGCGCTCGACGGCACCGATGGTGACGCCACCGAAATCCTTCTCGATGACGCAATTGCCCTCGCACAGCCGGTCCTGCGGACAAATGCGGCCGCAAATCTCGGGCATCGAATTGGTCGCCGAGGCGAGCCGATAGGCCTCCTCCCAGCGGCCCTCGGCGGCAAGCTGCAGCCAGTCGGGGATATTGTTGTTGAGAGGACAGTGGATCTGGCAGAAGGGAACGCCACACTGCGAGCAGCGCGCGGCCTGCGCGCGCGCCCGGTCTTCGACCCAGGCCCGATAGATCTCGTCAAAGTCGCGCACCCGCTCGGGGGCCGGACGCTTTTCCGGCCATTCGCGGCGGATGGTCACGAATTTCAGCATCGACTGCGGCACAGCAAGATTCCCTCTCGGGCGACGCGGGTCGCGCCGTCGGTTTTCCTCGACTTGGTCGTGTCACGAAGCTCGCCTTGCACCGGGACATGCGGTGCAGACGACGCCGAACGCACACCATTTCCGCGGCACCCACCCCCGATGCCGGGAAAGTGCGGGCATATTAACATCACATTTCTGATTCTACGAGCACGAATCCGTCATAAGGGCAGAAAGACTGCCGCGAAAATGATTTATGGTTAAGAATTGTTGGGGCAGGGGGCGATGGGACTGCGGACGGCCACGGCCTGTCCGTCGCCGCCATTCTGAGAACGCCGACATATCGGGAGCGCCGCGATGCAGGCGCCCGTGCTGCCGATGGGTGCCCGCCTTGCAGCCGTCGCCTATTGTGGTTCGTGCCCCCTCCGGGGCCGTATCGCCGCAAGCGGCTGACTGGCCGCGCAGGCGATGCCGGCCTGGGCCGACTTTTCCACCAGGAAGGCATTGGCGTGATCGATCGCCGCTGCCACCGCAGTCTCGGTGAGATCGAGCACCCAGGCAATCTCCTTGTGCCCCAGGCCTTCGATTTCCTTGAGAAGAAGGGCGCGGCGCCATGTGATGGGCAGGTCCCTGACGGTATCGATCAGGTAGTGCCGCTCCGCTTCCTCGACCGCCGATTCGGGTGGCGGCAGGGTGTCGTCGGCGATCACGTCGGCGAGCTGCAGGGCGGCGTCGGGCTGGTAGAATTCATGGAACTCCTCGCCCACCATCGCTTCCGCTTGGTCTTCAGCATCGGGTGCTGGCGATGCTTCCAGAGACAGCATCTCGCCAAACTGGCGGCTCGCCGCCACCTCATGGTCGGCGACCTTGAAAAGCGCCCGCAGGAGGCGCCGGAAGAGCGCCTCTTCGTCCTCCTTTCCTGTCCACTCGACCGTCGCCGAGGCAAGGGCTTCATCGACGATGTCGCGCAGGGTGGGATAGTCCGAGGGCAGGTCGCCCGCGGCCCGGAGATAGGCCAGTTCGTGTCGTGCGACGCGTTCGAGCCGCGCGAGCAGGCGATCGAGGCTCTGCTGAGCCGTACGGGCGACCTCGGCGGGCAGCGCCGCGATCTTCGCCTTGAGCTCGTGCAGGCGCTGGCGCCGTGCCCGCCGCCGGTATTCGTCCTGTTTTCTGAGTCGCGCGAGGTGCCGCTCGATTTCGCGGAAGAGGCGCTCGAGTGCCGTTTCGAGAACCGCACGAATGTCCTTGCCGGCGGCATTGGCGGCGACGATCCGCTTGCCCGGCAAGGGCAGATGCAGGCGCACATCATATTTCTCCGCGCCCTTGCTACGCCGGGCGACGGTGCCGGCTAGCGTTGTCTCTTCGGTACCGGTTCGCGACAGTTTCGGCGCAATATGCCGGTTCGCCCAATCGCGGACGAAAGACGTCAGGCTGTCATGGCTCTCGCCGGAAACCCCTTCGAAACGCAGCTTCACCCGCATCGTCACCTCTCCCGCCATCCGGTGCGGCAGCACAAACAGCCCCGCGGGGGGCGCCTGCCGGACATAAAATCCTCTTCCGGGCCAGTGATTTGGTGGCAAAGTCATGACTTTCAACCCCGGCCGCGAGGGGTGACCCGGCCGCCCGGCTTGCCGCGGGTCGCCCGCCTGATGTATGGCTTGCCGGCCGCTTCTATCCGCCGCCATCCGGGACCGGAACCCCATGCCGCTTTTCCACCTTCTCATCCTCGCGCTCGTGCAGGGCGTGACCGAATTCCTGCCCATTTCGTCCTCGGCGCATCTCATCCTCGTGCCGGCCGTGGGCGGTTGGCAGGATCAGGGCGTGCTGATCGACATTGCCGCCCATGTCGGTACGCTGGCCGCCGTACTGGTCTATTTTCATCGCGACACGGTAGGGCTTTTCTGGGCTGCTTTCGGCGCCGTCGGTCTCGCGCCGGCACGCCGGCGGGTGGCGGGCACGGTCCATGCACGGCTCTTCTGGAGCCTTGTCGTCGCAACACTGCCGGTGGTCATCGCCGGGCTGGCGCTTACCGTGACCTTTGGCGAGGCGGTGTTGCGCCGCGCCGACGTCATCGCCTGGGCGAGCATCGGCTTTGGCTTGCTTCTCTATGTTGTCGACCAGCGGGCGCCGCGGGAGAAGACCATCGAGCGCATGGCGCTGCGCCCGGCGCTTCTCGTCGGACTGGCGCAGGTGCTGGCTCTCATACCCGGCACAAGTCGCGCCGGCATCACGATGACGGCGGCGCGGGGGCTCGGCTTCACGCGCCCCGAGGCGGCGCGCTTTTCCATGCTGCTCGCGATCCCGACGATCCTTGCGGCCGGTACCCTGGGGGCGATCGAGCTTGCACGCCACGGGGGCGATGCCGACTGGCTGGCGGCGGGAGTTGTCGCGCTCGTCTCGTTCGCCACCGCGCTCGGCGCCATCCATTTCCTCATGCGCTGGCTGCAGCATGCGAGCATGACGATCTTTGTCGTCTATCGCCTGCTCCTCGGGGTGGCCATTCTGGTCTGGATTTCCTGAGCCCGGCTGTTTATGCCACCTCCGGCAATTTCGCGGCGCCGGGGTGGCATGCTATTCTGCTGCGAGCCTCGTAAAAACGAACGGGAAGCAATGCGCGGACGACGGACGAGTCGAGATTTCGGATTTCCCCGCTGGGGCGGCTATGGACGCGACAGCGATGCCGTTCATGTGCGCATGTGCGATCATGTCGGCTGCTCGGAGGCGGGCGAGCACCCGGCGCCGAAATCGCCGCGCTCCCGCGAGCGCTGGTATTTCTGCACCGCGCATGCGGCGGAATACAATCGCAACTGGAACTTCTTCACCGGCATGAGCGAGGACGAGATCGAGGCCTTCATGAAGTCGGAGTCCGATCTCGGCGGCGCCTATCGCAGCTCGGCCACCTATAGCTGGGGCGGTGCCGCGGATGCCGACGGGCTGACCCGGGTCGAGCGGGACGCCTTCGCCGTTCTCGAGCTCGAAACGAGCGCGACGGCAGCCGAGGTCAAGGCACGTTTCCGGCATCTGGCGAAAAAGCACCACCCCGATCGCAATCCCGGCGACAAGGCGGCGGAGGCGCGCTTCCACCGCGTCCGTACCGCCTACGAG
>RFKS01000261.1 GCA_003694205.1 Alphaproteobacteria bacterium
CATCTCGGCCTCGGTCTTCTGGATGAGATCGCCGATGTAGACGATGTTGTCGTTCTTGAGGCAGTTCGCCGAACGCACCGAGAGCTCGAGCTCGTCGACCTTGCGCAGGAAATTGCGATTGAACAGCGGCTCTTCCTCCTCGCGCCGCTCCTCGACCTGGCGCGGCTCCTCGAAGTTGATGAAGAGCTGGAGCTGGTCCTGCAGGATGCGGGCGGCAAAGGCGAGCGCGTCCTCCGGCGTCACCGTGCCGTCGGTCTCGATCTCGAGTGTCAGCTTGTCATAGTCGAGAATCTGGCCCTCGCGGGTGTTCTCGACCTTGTAGGCGACGCGCTTGACCGGCGAGAACAGCGCATCGACCGGAATGAGACCGATCGGCGCATCCTCGGGCCGGTTGCGGTCGGCCGGCACATAGCCCTTTCCGGACTCGACGGTGAGCTCCATGTTGAGCGTCGCGTCCTCGTCAAGCGTGCAGATGACGATGTCCTTGTCGAGGATCTCGACGCCCGCGACCTCGGAGATCTGCCCGGCCTTGACCTCGCCCGGCCCCGCCGCCGTCAGATGCAGGCGCTTGGGCTGGTCCGCCGTCATGCGGATGGGAAGCTGCTTGATGTTGAGGACGATGTCGGTGACGTCCTCGCGAATCCCCGGAATCGAGGAGAATTCGTGCAGCACGCCCTCGATCTGGATGCTGGTCACCGCGCCGCCCTGGAGCGACGACAGAAGCACGCGCCGGAGCGCATTGCCGAGCGTCATGCCGAAGCCGCGCTCGAGCGGCTCGGCGATGATACGCGCGCGCCGCTTGGGATCGGCACCCGGGATGACCTCGAGCGCATTCGGCTTGATCAGTTCCTGCCAGTTCTTGTGGATCACGGTCTCTTCCTCGCCTCTCTTCAGGCCATGCGGCGGCGCGCGATGCGCCGCCTTCACTCCCGCCCCGGGGGAGGCGTCGTCGTCTAGACGCGGCGCCGCTTGGGCGGCCGGCATCCATTGTGCGGAATCGGGGTCACGTCACGGATGGCGGTGATCGTGAAGCCCACCGCCTGCAGTGCCCGCAGCGCCGACTCCCGTCCCGAGCCCGGTCCCTTGACCTCGACCTCGAGCGTCGTCATGCCATGTTCCTGCGCCTTGCGGCCGGCATCTTCCGCCGCCACCTGCGCCGCATAGGGCGTCGACTTGCGCGAGCCCTTGAACCCCATCGCGCCGGCCGATGACCAGGCGATGGTGTTGCCCTGGGCGTCGGTGATCGTGATCATCGTGTTGTTGAACGACGCGTTCACATGCGCGACGCCGCTCGTGATGTTCTTCCGCTCGCGGCGTTTGAGCCTCGTCGGTTCCTTCGCCATAACTCGTTCCGTCCTTCACATCTGGCGGCCGCGGCCACTTATTTCTTCTTGCCCGCGATCGGCTTCGCCTTGCCCTTGCGGGTCCGTGCATTGGTGTGCGTCCGTTGGCCGCGCACCGGCAGGCCCTTGCGATGCCTGAGCCCGCGATAGGTGGCAAGGTCCATCAGGCGCTTGATGTTCATCGCCACCTCGCGCCTGAGGTCGCCTTCCACGGTGTAGTCGCTGTCGATCAGCTCGCGGATGCGGATCACCTCGGCGTCGCTCAGCTCGTGCACGCGCCGCTCCGGCGGCAGCGCGAGCCGTTCGCAAATCTCCTTCGCCTTGGTGCGCCCGATACCATGAATATAGGTCAGGGCGATCTCGACCCTCTTGTTGGTCGGTATGTTCACGCCAGCAATACGCGCCACAAGCTTGCTCCTCAGTCCCGGTCCCGTCCTCCGGAAACCGTCCTCTTTTGCGACTCACCCCGCGCGCCAAGGCGCGCGATTATATGGATCGGCCCGGTGCAGTCAACCACGACGCACCACCGCCGTTCCTAGCAGTCCGGCGGCGCCAGACCGACGACGCCAAGGGCCCGGTCGATATCGTGCGCCACCTTGTCGATCGGCTGCGTGCCATCGACGCGCTTGAGCAGGCCCTTGTTGTCGTAATAGGGCAGAAGCGGTGCCGTCTGCTCGCGATAGGCGACGAGCCGCTGGCGCACCGTTTCCGGATTGTCGTCCTTTCGCCGCACCAGATTCGTGCCGCCGCAGCGGTCGCAGCGTCCCTCTTCCTTCGGCGGATCGAAATACTCGTTATAGACCGCACCACAATCGGCGCAGGAAATGCGACCCGAAATGCGCTTGACGAGAATGTCCTCCGGCACGGCGATCTCGACCACCGCATCGAGTCTCTTGCCGATGTCCTCGAGCATGGCGTCGAGCGCGCCCGCCTGCGCCACGGTGCGCGGAAAGCCATCAAGCAGGAAGCCATTGGCACAGTCCGGTTCCGTGATGCGCTCGGCGATGATCTGGATGACAATCTGGTCGCTGACGAGGTCGCCGGCCTCCATCGCCTCCCTGGCGAGCTTGCCGACGCGGCTGCCCCTGGCCACCGCGGCCCGCAGCATGTCGCCGGTGGAGAGCTGCTTGATGCCATGCTCCTCCTCGAGCCGCTTCGCCTGCGTTCCCTTGCCCGCCCCCGGCGGGCCCAGAAGTATCGCGATCATCGACGACGCCCCCTCAGCTTCGATTTCTTGATCAGCCCCTCATATTGATGGGCGAGAAGGTGCGAATGGATCTGGCCCACCGTATCCATGGTCACGCTGACGACAATGAGAAGGCTGGTACCGCCGAGCGCGAAAGGAATGCCGAGGCGTCCGGTCAGGATCTCGGGAATGATGCAGACGATGGCGAGATAGATGGCGCCGACCGCGGTCAGCCGGGTCAGCACATAGTCGAGATACTCCGCCGTCCGCTTGCCCGGCCGGATGCCGGGAATGAAACCGCCGTATTTCTTCAGATTGTCGGCCGTTTCCTCAGGATTGAAGACGACTGCGGTGTAGAAGAAGGCGAAGAAGACGATGCCCGCGGTATAGAGCAACAGATAGAGCGGCTGGCCGCGCCCGATGAGCGCCGTGATCGCGGTCAGCCATTCCGGGCCGCCCTGCGCCGAGAAGCCGGCAACGGTAACCGGCATAAGGATCAGCGAGCTGGCGAAGATCGGCGGAATGACGCCCGAGGTGTTGAGCTTCATCGGCAGATGCGAGGTATCGCCCTGAAACATGCGGTTGCCCATTTGCCGTTTCGGGTACTGCACGGTCACCCGGCGCTGTGCCCGCTCGACGAAGACGATGCCGTAGATGAGCGCCAGCGCGCCGAGGAGAATGAGCAGAATCGTCGCCGGCGAGATGAGTCCCTGCTCGCCGAGCGACAGCGCCTGTCCGATGGCCACCGGCAGCGAAGCGACGATGCCAGCATAAATGATGAGCGAGATGCCGTTGCCGACGCCGCGCTGCGTGATCTGCTCGCCGAGCCACATGAGAAAGATGGTGCCGCCGACGAGCGTGATGATCGTTGTCAGGCGGAAGAAGAGGCCGGGATCGATCACCACATTCTGCGACTCGAGCGCGATCGCGAGGCCGTAGCCCTGCACCGCGGTCAGGAGCACCGTGCCGTAGCGCGTGTACTGGTTGATCTTCTTGCGCCCGACCTCGCCTTCCTTCTTCCATTCCGCCAGCGTCGGCGACATGGAGGTGAGAAGCTGCATGATGATCGACGCCGTGATGTAGGGCATGATGTTGAGCGCCACGATCGACATGCGTTGCAGCGCGCCGCCCGAAAACATGTTGAACATGTCGAGCACGCCGCCGGTATTGCGCTGGAAGAATTGCGCCAGCGCCACGGGGTCGATGCCGGGCAAGGGGATATAGGTGAGCAGCCGATAGACCACCAGCGCGCCGAGCGTGAACCACAGGCGCTTCTTCAGCTCCTCGGCCTTGGCAAAGGCGCCGAGATTGAAATTGGCGGCAAGCTGTTCGGCTGCGGATGCCATCAGGGTCTCCGTGACGGATGATATCGGCGGCGCGGCGTCACGCCGCATCCTCCGGGGATTCCGCCGCCGGCGCCGGTTTCGCCGGCGCCGTCAGCTCGAGCGTGCCGCCCGCCTTCTCGACCGCCGCCACAGCCGCCTTCGAGGCGGCGGCGACACGCAGCGTCAGCTTCGCCTTGAGTTCGCCCTTGGCCAAGAGGCGTACCCCGTCGCGGGCTTTCGAGACCAGCCCGGCAGCGAGCAACGCGGTCCCGTCGATGGGCTTCTTCGGGTCCAGCTTGCCGGCATCGATCGCCTGC
>RFKS01000262.1 GCA_003694205.1 Alphaproteobacteria bacterium
CATGCTCTCGCCGAAGAAGGCACCACCGAGCTCGACGCCGTAGAGGCCGCCGGCCAGCGACTCGCCTTGCCAGCATTCCACCGAATGTGCGCCGCCGCGTTCGTGCAGGCGGCAGTAGAGGGCGATGATCTCGCGGTTGATCCAGGTTCCCGAGCGTCCCGGCGCCGGTGCCGCGCAAGCCTCGATGACAGCCCGGAAATCCTGATCGATCGTGACCCGGAAGCGGTCCTGCGCCACTGTTCGTCGGAGGCGCCGCGGGACGTGGAAGCGCTCGAGCGGCAGGACGCCGCGCCGGTCCGGGTCGACCCAATAGATGTCGCGACTGTCCGCGCTTTCGGCCATCGGAAAGACGCCGCAGGCATAGGCGTGGAGCAGCATCTCCGGGGTCAGGCCACTCATCGCCACCCGATCCGCCGGTGGTACTCAGTGCGAGCGCTCGGCGAGGAACTGCTCCAGCCAGTGGATATGATAGTCGCCGGCGACAAAGTCGGCCTCCTCGACAAGCATCTGGTGCAGCGGGATCGTGGTGCGGATTCCGCCGATCACATATTCCTCAAGCGCGCGGCGCAGTCGCAGGCGCGCATCCTCGCGGGTCGCACCGTGCACGATCAGCTTGGCGATCAGGCTGTCATAATAGGGAGGGACGCGGTAGCCGGAAAAAAGTGCCGAATCAACGCGTACATCGAGCCCGCCCGGAGGGTGATAGTCGCTCACCACTCCCGGTGAAGGGGCGAAGCTGAGCGGATCCTCGGCATTGATCCGGCACTCGATGGCATGGCCGCGGAGCCGGATCTCCTCCTGCCTGAAGGGAAGCGACTCGCCGGCGGCGATGCGAATCTGCTCGCGCACGATGTCGATGCCGGTGATCATCTCGGTGACCGGATGCTCGACCTGCAGGCGGGTGTTCATCTCGATGAAGTAGAAGTCGCCGTCCTCGTAGAGGAACTCGATGGTGCCGGCGCCGCGATAGCCGATTTCCTGCACCGCCCGCACCACGCGGGCGCCGATGTCCTGGCGCGCCGCGTCGTCGATGACGGGGGAGGGAGCCTCCTCGAGGATCTTCTGGTGACGGCGTTGCAGCGAGCAGTCGCGCTCGAAGAGGTGCACCGCATTGCCGTGCGTATCGCTCAGCACCTGAACCTCGATATGGCGCGGTCGCTCGAGATACTTCTCGAGATAGACCGCATCGTCGCCGAAAGCGGCCTTGGCCTCGGTGCGTGCGGCGCTGAGCGCGTGCGACAGATCGGCCTCCGAGCGCGCCAGCTTCATGCCGCGCCCGCCGCCCCCTGCCGAGGCCTTGACGATCACGGGATAGCCGATTTCGGCAGAGATTCTCGCCGCTTCCGCATCGTCAGTCACAGCGCCGTCCGAGCCCGGCACGACCGGAACGCCGTGCGCCTTCATCGCCTCCTTGGCGGCAATCTTGTCGCCCATGGTGCGGATATGCTCCGGCGTCGGGCCGATGAAGACGATGCCGTGTTCCTCGACGATATCGGCGAAGCGGGCATTCTCGGCGAGAAAGCCGTAGCCCGGGTGAATCGCGTCCGCGCCGGTAACCTCGGCGGCGGCGATGATGGCCGGGATATTGAGATAGCTCTCGGTCGCTGCCGGCGGGCCGATGCATACCGACTCGTCGGCGAGTCGCACGTGCATGGCCTGTGCATCAGCGGTGGAATGAACCGCTACCGTGGCGATGCCCATCTCGTGGCAGGCACGATGAATGCGAAGTGCGATCTCGCCGCGATTGGCGATCAGGACCTTCTCGAACATGCCGGCACGCGTCCTATTCGATGACCATCAGCGGTTCGCCGAACTCGACCGGCTGCGCATCACTGACGAGAATGCGGGTGACTGTCCCGGCGCGTGGCGCCGGAATCGGATTCATGACCTTCATCGCCTCGACGATGAGCAGCGTGTCGCCTTCCTTCACCGTATCGCCGACCTTGACGAAGGGCGGTGCGCCGGGCTCGGGGGCGACATAGGCGGTGCCGACCATGGGCGAAGTGACCATGCCTTCCTGGGCAGCCTCCTCGCCCGCCTGAGCTGGCTCGGCGGTCGCCGCTGCAGGCGATGCCGCGGGCGGCGGCGGGGCAGGGGGCGCCTGAACCGGCGGCGCCACGACCGTGGCCGCCGCAACCTGCCGCACGACGCGGACACGGACCTCCTCACCCTCGACCTCGATCTCGCTCAGGCTCGAGGCCTCGAGCAATTCGGTGAGCTCGCGGATCAGTTCCACGGCATCGGTCAGTTTCGACATGAAACGGTTTATCCTTTTTCCTGTTCGCGACGGATGCGGTCCAAGAGGGCACGGGCGGCGAGGACATAGCCCTCGATGCCGAGTCCGCTGATGACGCCGATGGCGGCCCGGCTCACATGCGAGTGCGCCCGGAAGGGCTCGCGGGCGAACACATTCGAGATATGCACCTCGACGACCGGCGTGGCAATGCCGGCGACGGCGTCGCCGAGGGATACCGATGAGTGGGTGAGCCCGCCGGGATTGAGGATCACGCCGTCCGCCGTCGCATCGGCCTCGTGCAGCCAGTCGATGAGATCACCCTCGTGATTGCTCTGTCGCATCTCGATCTTGACGCCCGCGGTCTCGCCCCAGCGTCGCAGGCGTTGCTCGACGTCGGCAAGGGTCTCCTTGCCATATATCTCCGGCTCGCGCCGGCCGAGCAGATTGAGATTGGGCCCGTTCAGAACCAGGATTTTGGGCATGATCCGCTGTGGCCCCGATTGCCTTTCGAATCGCGTCGGCCCTGTATAGAGGCAAGCGACCGGGGAGAAAAGCACTCGCTCGTTCTGGCCCGCGGCAGGCGCCGCGTCGCCGCCGGCGCGACGGCGAACGCTTGTCGCGGCGGCCGCGCCCCGGTATCAGAGACGGGTCGTGCTTGTCGAGAGGTGTGCGTGGTGGACATGGTTCGGGTAGTCATCAATGGCGAGGAACGGGCGTTTCCGGCGCCCCTGACCGCGGAAGCGCTGCTGCAGCGGCTCGATCTCGATCCGCGAAAGGTGGCGCTCGAGCGCAATCGCGAGATTGTCCCCAAGTCCGAATTCGCGACAACGGCGATCGAGAGTGGCGACCGGCTCGAGATCGTGCATTTCATCGGCGGTGGCGACGCCCCTCCGGCGAGCGACGACGACCCGCTGATTCTGGCCGGTCGGCGCTTTCGCTCGCGTCTCATTGTCGGGACCGGTAAGTACCGCGATTTCGCCGAGACCGCGGCGGCGATCGAGGCGGCCGGCGCCGAGATCGTCACCGTCGCCGTGCGGCGCGTGAACATTTCCGATCCCAAGCAGCCGATGCTGATGGACTTCGTCGATCCGGAGAAGGTGACCTATCTGCCCAACACCGCCGGCTGCTACACCGCGGAGGAGGCGGTGCGGACATTGCGGCTGGCGCGCGAGGCCGGTGGCTGGGACCTGGTCAAGCTCGAGGTGCTCGGCGACAGGAAGACCCTCTATCCGGACATGCGCGAGACGCTGAAGGCAGCGGAGACGCTTATCGCCGAAGGATTCAAGGTGATGGCCTATACGAACGACGATCCGCTGTTCGCGCGCGATCTCGAGGCCTTGGGCTGCGTTGCGATCATGCCGCTCGGGGCGCCCATCGGCTCGGGGCTCGGCATCCAGAACGCGGTCAATATCCGGCTCATTGTCGAGCAGTCACAGGTGCCGGTGCTGGTCGATGCCGGCGTTGGCACCGCCTCGGATGCGGCGATCGCGATGGAGCTCGGATGCGACGGTGTGCTCATGAACACGGCGATCGCGGAGGCCAAGGACCCGGTGCTCATGGCCCGTGCCATGCGCCACGCGGTAATCGCCGGCCGCGCCGCTTATCGCGCCGGGCGGATGCCGAAAAAGCGCTATGCCGACCCCTCGAGCCCGCTCGCCGGTCTGATCTGACCTTTATTCGGCGGCGGCGGTTGCTGCCGGACCGGCCGCGATCAGGGCCTGCAGCGCCGCATAGCCGCGGGCGCCGGTGAGCACGCGGCCCTCGACGACATAGGTCGGCGTGGCATTGATCCCGACGGCATCGGCAAGGCGCAGCGTGTCTTCAATATAG